>NZ_JAGKRH010000188.1:0-5353 GCF_017939245.1 Aeromonas sp. PrichA-15
TGGTGGGCATTCCCGCGGAATGCATGGTGTTTTTGCTCATGGGGGGAGCGTATCTAAGGAGCAGGATCAAGCAAGCAGGAAAGTGGGATCAAGAGACGATCGTCTCATTTTTCCTGTGTCAATACTGTTCCGGTGAATACTTACATGGTGCCAAGCTGACAGGATCACGCAAGAGGCAATAGTGGATCACCGGACGATCGTCTCATTTTTTACCTGTCAACTGGTCTGGGTGAACCGTTACGTCGATACCGTGTTGGGTAAGCAAGGCAGCGGTGCAATAGTGAGTCTGTTGGAGCGTAAGAGCCGGCTCTACCTGGTTCAATACGTTCCCAGCAAAACAGCCAGCGCGGTGGCGGACACCATTATCAGCATGCTGAAACCCTACCAGGCACATGTCCATACCATCACAGCTGACAATGGTAGCGAGTTTGTCGAACATGAACGTGTTGCAGCAGAGCTGGAAGCGCAGGTGTACTTTGCGCATCCATACAGTGCATGGGAACGGGGACAGAATGAGAATAGCAATGGTCTGCTGCGGCAATATGTGCCCAAAGGCAGTGATTTGAGTGTGGTGACAGCAGAGGCACTGTCAGCCGTCGAAAAGCGGCTGAACTTCAGGCCGCGCAAATGCTTGGGATTTAAACAGCCACAGGTGGTTTTTGACGAACTTCTGAAAGCAGCCTGATTTTTAATCGGGAATTGCACTTCGAAGTTGAATTCGCGACTGCCCCGTAAACCCTCGCCCAATCGGGCGGGGATATAAGGGGAGCTAATTTGGTGTATTCTATTCTGCGATGTCGCACACTTCCTGAATGCCTTGATAATGATCAGATTGCGAAAAAGCAAAACCATTGCATAAGTATAAATATTCATCATTAAATTGACAATATGTATTTGATATTTCAAAAATAAAGAACTATTATAAGAGCACATTGCATCAGGGTCATTAATGTGAAAAGAGCCACAAAAGTACGCTTATATCCCACCGATGAGCAAGCAGCATTCATTAATGCCCAGTTCGGCGCGGTGCGGTTTGCGTATAATAAGGCGCTTCATATTCAGCAACACATGTATCGTCACCATAGTGTGTCTTTAAAGCCAAAACGCGATCTAAAACCTCTTCTTGCAGTAGCAAAAAGGTCGCGTAAATACAGCTGGCTTAAATTGTATGACTCACTCGCTCTTCAACAGGCGGTAATCAACCTGGATAAGGCATTCGCCAATTTTTTCAACCCCAAGCTCAAGGCCAGGATGCCCACCTTCAAGAGCAAGCGAGGCAGGCAATCGAGCTACCACCCCAATGGGAAAGTGCTGGCCGATGCCATACTATTGCCGAAGATGACGCCCATCCGAGCTGTCATTCACCGAGATATTATCGGCGCGGTATCCAGTATCACGGTCAGTCGTGGCCCGACAGGGAAATACTATGCATCCATCCTTTGCGATGATGGCTGTGAGGCTCCCGCCAAGCCCTCCCTCATCACAGAGGTGACAGGCTATGATTTGGGTCTGTCACACTACCTTATTCAATCCAATGGCAAAAAAACGGATAACCCGCGCCACCTTATTAATGCGAGCCGTAATTTACGGCGAAAGCAAAAGGCCCTGTCTCGCAAGAAAAAGGGCAGCGCCAACCGTGGCAAGGCAAGACGGCAACTGGCCGCCCTGCACGAACGGGTAGCTAATGCCCGCGCCGATTTTCAGCACAAACTCTCTCACACGATGGTTGACGAAAACCAAGCGGTCATCGTGGAGACATTGAAATCAGCGAACATGATGAAAAATCACAAACTGGCCCGCGCCATTGGCGATGCTGGTTGGCATGGTTTCATTATGAAGCTGGAGTACAAGGCACAAGCGGCGGGTCGCCACCTAATCAAACTTGATCAGTGGTTTGCCAGCTCGAAACTGTGTAGCGATTGCGGCCACAAGATGCCGGACATGCCGTTGCATCAGCGGCAGTGGGTATGTCCAGCGTGTGGGGTTGGGCATGACCGCGACATCAACGCGGCCATAAACATTCGACAGCAAGGAATATTGGAATTAAAAGCGGCGGGGCTCGCCGTTTCTGCCCATGGAGGCCAGTGTAAATCCGTCAATCTGACGGTAGCGGCCTAAGAAGTGGGAAGCCTCGCCATTGCGGAGAGCAGTCACCTTAGCCCGCCCGCGCTCGCCCGGTGTGCAGGTAGACACCTGCGCCCTTGACGGTGCCCACCCTGTAGCAGGTATGCTCGACCCCTTCGGCGCCCTGCCGTGCGGGCGCCGCTCAAACAAGGATGACGCATGCAAACCAAGGACAAGTGTCTGGCCGCCCTGGTCATTCTCTGCTGGGGACTCAACTTCGTTGCCATCAAGTGGGGGCTGGAAGGCATCCCCCCACTGCTGCTGGGAGCACTGCGTTTCGTCGGAGTCGTCTTCCCCGCCATTCTACTGGTCCCCAGGCCTGCCATGCCCTGGCGCTGGCTGCTGGCCTATGGCGGTGCCATCAGCCTGGGCCAGTTTGCCTTCCTGTTCTGCGCCATGAAATTCGGCATGCCCGCCGGCATGGCCTCCCTGGTGCTGCAATCCCAGGTGGTCTTCACCCTGCTGTTCGCCATGATCTGGCTCGGAGAGCGCTGGCAGCCCCACCACTGGGTGGCACTGCCGCTGGCGGGAGCAGGTCTTTATCTCATTGCCACCCATGGCGAGGGCAACCTCACCCTCATCGGGTTTGTGCTGACGCTGTGCGCAGCCGCCTGCTGGGGCCTTGGCAACGTCATCAATCGCCAGATAGGTCTGCGCTATCGCACCTCTCTGCCGAGCCTGGTCGCCTGGGGCGGGCTGGTGCCCATCCTGCCCTTCTTCGCGCTCTCCTGGCTGTTCGAGGGGCCCGAACTCATCGCAAGCAGCCTGCTCAACATCCGTTGGCAGGGCGTCTTGTGCGTGCTCTATCTCTCGTTTATCGCCACCTGGCTCGGTTATGGCCTGTGGGGGAGGCTGCTGATGCGCTATCCGGTGGCCCAGGTTGCCCCCCTCTCCCTGCTGGTGCCCTGTGTCGGCATGGTGGCCGCCGCCCTGCTGCTCGATGAACACCCCACTCCCCTGCAATGGCTGGGCTCGGGTCTGGTGCTGCTCGGCTTCGTGGTGCATCTGCTGGGGGGCAAGATGCGCTTCTTGAAGACCCAAACCGAGGATTGACCTCGCCCGGGAAACTTCCCATCATGGGTCAGGCCCTCTTGGGCCCACCCCGTTATTTCGGCAGGACGCCATCATCAGGAGAGCAAGGACATGCGTCATCCGTCATTTTCGATCATCCCCTCTTTACCAGGCATCATGCGGGTCATGGCCATGCTGCTCCCCTTCTGCTGGAGCCCGTTCGGCTGGAGTGCCACCCTGCCGGCAGATCTCAAATGGGAGAGCAACGACACCGACCCCGTCTATGCAGACCCCGAGGCCAAGCGAGGCGGCACCTTCCGGGATTTCATGTCGAGCTTTCCGCTCACCTTGCGCAAATACGGGCCGGATTCCAACGGCGGCTTTGCAGCCTACGTGCGCGAGACCAACCTGCCGCTCCTGAGCACCCATCCCGTGACGCGCAATCCCATCCCCATGCTGGCCAACCAGTGGGCTTTCGGCGCGGATAACAAGACGCTCTATTTTCGCATCAACCCCAAGGCCCGCTGGTCGGACGGCCAGCCCGTCACTGCGGATGACTGGGTCTTCACCCTCAAGATGATGCGCAGCAAGGAGATCAACGACCCCTGGTACAACAACTACTACAGCACCCAGATAAGCGAAGTGACCAAGTTTGACGATCACACCCTCGCCATCACCAGCGGTACCGAGAAGAGCCGGGAAGATCTGCTCGAAGCCCTCCCCTTCACCCCGGAACCCAGCCACGCCATCAAGCTGACCGCCAACTGGGTCAAGGAGTACAACTGGAAGGTGCTGCCGGTCACAGGCCCCTACCAGATTGGCGAGCTCAAGAAGGGCAAGTCGGTTACCTTCGACCGGGTCAAGGATTGGTGGGGGAACGACGAGCGCTACTTCCAGCACCGCTTCAATCCGGATCGCATCGAGATCAAGGTGCTCAGGGATCAGAACATCGCCTGGCAGCACTTCCTGCGCGGTGAGCTCGATACCTTCCCCCTCGTGATGCCCAACTGGTGGCACGACAAGAGCAAGACCGCCGAATTCGAGAAGGGCTATATCGAGCGGCTCTGGTTCTACAACCAGACGCCTCAGCCCCCCATGGGGCTCTATCTCAACACCGCCGATCCCTTGCTGAGCAATCTCGACGTCAGACTCGGCATCCAGCACGCCCTCGCCCTGGACAAGATGATCGCGACTTTGCTGCGGGGGGACTACCAGCGTCTCAACACCTATGGCTCGGGCCAGGGAGAGTTCACCAATACCGACCTCAAGGCGCGCCCCTTCGATCCCGCACTTGCTCGCGAATTCTTTGCCAAGGCGGGCTTTACCAAGACCGGACCGGATGGCATCTTGCGAAACGACAAGGACCAGCCCCTCTCCCTCAGCATCACCTACACCACGGCGGAACATGCCCAGCGTCTCACCCTGCTGCGGGAAGAGGCGAAAAAGGCGGGGCTCAACCTCGAGCTCAATCTGATGGATGCGTCTGCCGGCTTCAAATCCATGCTGGAGAAAAAACACCAGAGTTCCTGGATGGCCTGGAGCGGTGGTCGTTATCCCGCCTATTGGGAACACTTCCACAGGGTCAATGCCAACAAGCCCCAGACCAACAACATCATGAACATCGATGACGACAGGATCTCGGCCCTGGTGGAGCAATACGACAAGGCGTTCGATTTCGGCAAGAAGGCCGACCTCTCCCGCCAGATCCAGGAGCGACTCTATGAGCTCGCCAGCTTCGTCCCCGCCTATCAGGTGCCCTATACCCGGGCCGGCGCCTGGCGCTGGATACGCCTGCCCAAGGTGCCGGCAACCCCCCAGAGCGACTTGCTCTACTGGCCCCTCGACGGCTCCAACTCGGGTTACAGCTTTGGCGGCCTGCTCTGGATTGACGAAGCGGCAAAGGCGCAGACCCGGGCCGCCATCAAAGGGGGGCAGACCTTCCCGCCAGTGACCATCACGGATACCACCTACCAGCAAAAATAGGGCAGCTGGCACCGTCAGCCCTAAAACAAATCTATGGTCACCCCCTTTTTTGCAACCTTGATTTCGGGTGTTGTGGTTGGCTTGCTTAAATCCGTCATTCCGCACCTGATTTTGCTATTTTCAGTGCTTGACGGCGATCGGCCGTTCTGATCTATTACTCTCTTTTGCAGGTAGATCATCATGGCCGCACCCGCTATCTCGATCCGTAACCTCGATCACCTTGGTTTGGTCGCCG
>NZ_JAGKRH010000189.1:0-1580 GCF_017939245.1 Aeromonas sp. PrichA-15
TCTGGGCCATAAAAATAAACAGTTAGTTAAGATCTCGACTATTTACAGCTTGGCAACGCAAGGTACAATTAAAATCGTACTTGGCGCCGCTCAACTGATCGATACTTGATCAACTAGCGCAAAGAATGATCATGCGTCGGCCCTGGGGTCAAATGTCGTCGAGTGGGAGACCTTGACCGCACCGGAGCTATTACGCAACGCCATCTGCAGGGTGTTATTACAGACCACTCGCAATGAGGTAAATTGCGCCGTGGTGCAGAGCGTGCCGTCGCAGCTGGTTGCCAGCAGCAGATAGGACTTCACCAAGTCATTGCCTTTGAGTTTCAAGTCTTGGCCGGTACGGGCCAGCGCCCACAATTTACGGCCGCCCTTAAGTGAGCCAGCGGTTTCTAATTCAAAGCCGCCGATTTCCACTAAATCCTGATAGAAGTGCAGCACCTCATGGGGCTGTACCACGTTATAGCGTTGGGAGACGACCGACAGGGGTTCGAGCGTGTCGGATCGGTAAAGCACCTTGCTGTCTTTATAGGGGCGAATATGCAAGGCATCGGTAGCAACGTTAAACATCACATTGCTCTGCTCGATTGGTCCAGTCCATTCCGGCAGCTTTAAGCCAGATCTCCAAGGATTGTTGTGGGGGCAAGATATTGCCGAGGCCGTGCCAAGGCGTCTGGCCAATGTAGGCAATGCTATCGATGAGGTGAGCCATATATCAATCTCCAATGAAAATGGGACTGCATAGCGCAATCCCAGAGGTAGGTTCACAGAGAGAATATATATCTGAAATTTATTCGATTGGAGGTAATGGGAACGCTAGGTGACGTCACCGTACCATAAAAACGGCACGGCTCCAAATGGAGCATTGTGGGGCCACTAGTAATATCAATAGAGGCTCGTTAGTGACTGATGTTTTTGATATTACAGATATTTTTGATATTCGTATCTGAAAATATCCGGAGAATGCATACTTGAAAGGTTGAATGGAGCTTGAAGACCAGTAGAGGAGACGTAACCATACATCAAAGGTAGTTGTGTCACGACCATGTTTCCAGTACACCAATCTACGCTTTTTCAACTTGATCCTCCCTAGAAAAAATACATTAGAATAAAAAGTTATTCAAACCATTCTTCGCAGATGCGCTTGGATGATATTTACATAAAAAAGTGCTTATTCGTTAACTGAAGGCGTCCAAGGATGTTTATACCTGAACAATAGTTCTACGACTTTAGTTTTTTTGCCCAACTCTACAATGTTTTCAACATGTTCACCTGGAACAGAGAAAAGCAATATGATGGTTGAATAGTCTAAGAGACAAACACCAAGAGAAGATCCTGTAATTCCTTGGATTAAATTATCATTTAACTCCTCTCTGGATATAATATTTTCTCTAACCAAATTATTTGCAAATTTTGCAGGGCCAGCAGGAAATTTAGGATCCGACATTCCGCACCTGATTTAGGAATAAATTTGCCGATAGCGCTCACCCAATACCTCCAAAATGATCTGCTGGTCTCCTGTTAGCTCCGTTACTTGTGGCGGAGCTTCTCCCAGTCGATATTCATGGATGCCACCAAAGCGC
>NZ_JAGKRH010000190.1:0-37691 GCF_017939245.1 Aeromonas sp. PrichA-15
TCCTGTCGTTGGTGGAGACCGGCAAGCGATTGGGCCGCTGCCCACAGGAGTGGTTGAGGGCCGTGGTCAGGGCGTGCATCGAGAAGACAGATTATCCCATCCCGGCAGAACTGATGCCGTCAACCCCGTCCTGGTGAATAGATACCTCTATCCGGAGCCCTTTGCCTCCCTGGTCAAGCACCGCACTCGGCGCAGGCTGGGGGATCATTTCGGCCTCGCCAATTTTGGGGTCAACCTGACGACCCTGGCACCGGGGGCCATCTCGGCGCTCAAGCACCATCACGGCCTGCAGGACGAGTTCGTCTATGTACTCTCGGGCAATCCCACCCTGCGCCACGGGGAGGAGGAGTACCGGATGTCGCCGGGGGAGTGCATCGGCTTCAAGGGGGGCAGCGGCCTGGCCCACCAGTTGCTCAACCACGGTGAGGTGGACGCCGTCTATCTCGAGGTGGGGGACAGGCTGCCAGGGGATACCGTCGACTATCCTGACGACGATCTGGCCCTGGTACAGGGGGCCGATGGTGCCTGGTCAGCCAGACACAAGGATGGCAGCCCCTACTAGGGGGCCTCTTTGCGCAATGAGAGAGACCTCCATGGTGTTCAGCCCCTTTTCTGCTGTCAGGGCAGAGGATTTTCTGCCGCTGCTCAACGACGAGACGCTGCGAAAGCACCTGATCCCTCACCCGCTTTTCGATGTGGCCGGGGTGCGCGACTGGATGGCGTACAAGCTGGGAATTGACGCCCGGCCAGGTTGCCGCGTGCGCGCCATCTTCCTCGACGGCACCCTGGCGGGGTGGTGCGGTATCCAGCCCGATGACGAGGGGGTGGAGCTTGCCATCGTGCTCGCCAAGGCCGGCTGGGGAAGCGGCGTGGCGATTTTCAACGAGATGATGGGGTGGGCGAGGGAGCTTGGCCATCGGACGATACTCTTTCACTTGCTGGATACCCGCCCGCCTTATCTGTCCCTCGCCAGACGGGCCATCTGGGTGAGGAAAACGCGCCTGGGCGAACACCCTTTCACCACCTATTGCCTTGACGTTGAACGTTGGTCTGCAGGCCCTTAGCCTGGACCAGGGGGCCGCAAGCCGTGCCGCCTCCTGGCGGGTCCCGTTGCCACCCTTTGCGCCATGATCCCTCCCGCTCGTTTGTTCCTCCGTGCACGGCGTGGTTATCCACCCCGTTGAACACAGTGTTCATTCTGCCCCCCTATATGGCCCCCACCGTCCTGCCTACACTGGGCAACGTCTGATGGGGGCGCATCCGGCAGTATAAATCGCTGTCCAAGTTGCACTCTCTGGCGTGTTGACGATGTACAACGGAGAAAACTGGATGAAAAAAGAGACAGACAAACTGGTATCGATCGCGGTGCTCAAGGCCCGTGACGGCATGGGAGAGCGCCTTCGCGATGCCCTGCTTACCTTGATTGGCCCCACTCGCCAAGAGCCAGGCAACCTCGATTACGTGCTGTTCGAGTTGAAGGATGAACCCGGTACCTTCTACATGCGGGAAGCCTTCGTGAGTCAGGCCGCCCTGGATGCCCACTGTGAGACCGCGTATTTCCAGGCTTTCGCCCACCAGGCGGACGAGCTGCTGGCCGAACCCCTTCGGCTTGTCTTCATGGAAGAAGTGAGCCCCTGATCCTTGCCGCAGAGCCCGATGATCCCCTCATCGGGCTTTTTGCCTTCAGCCTCGCTCCGGCAGGTTCATCTGCTCGCTCATGGTGTCGATGAAGTGGCGGATGGCGGTGGTCGTCAGCTGCCCGGCCAGGGGCGGAGCATGGAGCACGCAGAGATCGGCGGGGATCCCCTGCTCGAGGCGGATGAAGCGCACGTGGGGCCACTTCTGGCGGGCGTAGCTCGCGGGCACCAGGGCCACCTGCTGGCTGGTGGCCACCACTGCCATCAGGGTATTGGGCTCCACCACCTCCTGACGCAGGCGGGGGTAAAAGCCCTCCACCAGGCAGGCGTTGATGATGAGATCCGTGGAGGCGGAGTTGGCGCGGCTCATCAGCACGAAGGGCTCTGCGGCGAGTTCAGGGAGGGAGACCCGCTTGCGATCCCGCAGGGGATGCTCGTCCGATACCACCAGCACCATGGACTCCCGATAGACAGTCTCGGCCTGCAGCGGGTGGATGTTGAGGGTGTCGGCGAAGCGGGCGAGGCCGATGTCTATCTCCTTGCTGGCCAGCGCCTGCTTCTGGCGCTCGGGGGAGAGCTCGGTGAAGGAGATCTCGCACTCGGGGTGGCGCTGGTGACACTGGCGGATCACCTCGCCAAAGCCGGCCCAGAAGATGGAACTGACCAGCCCGATGCGGATCTGGTTGCGCTCCATGCGCCCTGCCTGCACCACCCGGTTGAGGCCGCTCTCCAGCACGTCGAACAGGCGATCGCATTCGGCCTGCAACAGGCGCCCTGTGGGGGTCAGGTTCACCTGGCGGGTGTGGCGCTCAAACAGGGTCACCCCCAGCAGGGATTCGAGTTCCTGTATCTGGGCGCTGAGCGGCGATTTGGAGACATTGAGCCGCAGGGCTGCCCGGCTGAAGTGGCCCTGGCTGGCCACTTCATGGAAGTAACGCAACATCTTGAGGGTGACGCGATCGCGCCATTGGTTGTCCGGGAACATGGTCTCTCCAGGCTTTAAGGGTGAGATCGCCGTCAAAGTTCGGGCATGGGAATGGCGGGGCAGGGAGGCGGGTCCCTCCTGACACCGCGATCCGCATCACATCGGTTTTCCCCCTCCGGCGACCCGTTTGACTGAGAAATGGCATGAAGCAGCGGTTTTTGGGCCATTTCGGGTGCGTCATTACCCCACTACGCCGGTCATTGTGTTGTATATCGGGATAATCAGGCCGATTTTAGCGATTTTTGTCGTCCAATACCTCCCCTAGAGTGAGCGTCATGTCTCATTCACAGCCTCAAGAGGTACAACTCATGCAACACGATCCCGTACTCAACGCCGTCGCCACCATTCTTGCCCGCAAGCCGGGGTTTGCCCCCCGCGCCGCCATGATCCTGGGCTCCGGCCTCGGCGTGCTGGCCGATGCGCTGGAAGAGAAGGTCACCATTCCCTACGAGGAGCTGGACGGCTTCCCGGTCAGCACGGTAGCGGGCCACAGCGGCGAGCTGGTGCTCGGCAAGCTGCACGGGGTGGACGTGGTCTGCATGAAGGGGCGCGGCCACTACTACGAACACGAAACCATGAAGGTGATGACTACCCCGGTGCGCACCTTCAAGCGCCTGGGCTGCGAGCTGCTGCTGGTAACCAATGCGGCCGGCTCGCTGCGCCCGGAGCGCATCGGTGTCGGCTCCCTGGTCATCTTCAACGATCACATCAACACCATGCCGGGCACCCCCATGACGGGGGCCAATGACGAGGCCTACGGCCCGCGCTTCTTCAGCCTGGCCAATGCCTATGACAAGGGGTTGCGCAGCGAGGCGCTGGCGCTGGCCGAGCGGGAGGGGATCGCCGTCAATCAGGGGGTGTTCGTCTCCTACAGCGGCCCCTGTTTCGAGACCGCCGCCGAGATCCGCATGATGCAGATCATCGGGGGCGACGTGGTGGGGATGTCGGTGGTGCCCGAGGTGGTCAGCGCCGCCCACTGCTCGCTGCCGGTGCTGGCCATCTGTGCCATCACCAACATGGCGGAGGGGCTCGGTGACGTGCAACTCTCCCACGAGCAGACCCTCAAGTGCGCCAAGCTGGCGGAAGCGGACTTCATCCGCCTCATCAACGCCTTCATCCAGCACCACTTCCAGTAAGCAGGGAACGACCAGGAGGTCAGATATGTTTGCAGCAGGATTTCTCGGTATGGCGGCGCTGCTCCTCATCGCCGTGTTCGCATCGACCAACCGCAGGGCCATTCGCCTGCGCACCGTGGGGCTGGCGCTGGCCTTGCAGGTCGCCATCGGCGCTCTGGTGCTCTATGTACCGCTGGGGCGCCGGGCGCTGGAGGGGATGGCCCACGGGGTCGACGCCGTGCTGGCAAGCGGCAAGGCGGGTATCCACTTCCTGTTTGGCAACCTGGTCAACTTCTCGGTGGATGGCATCGGCTTCGTGTTTGCCCTCAACGTGCTGCCCCTGGTGGTCTTCTTCTCGGCGCTCATCGCCGTGCTCTACTACCTCGGCATCATGCAGCTGGTGATCCGCTTCATCGGCGGCGCCATGGCGCGGCTGCTCGGCACCTCCCAGACCGAATCCATGTCGGCGGTGGCCAACGTCTTCGTCGGTCAGAGCGAGGCGCCGCTGGTGGTCAAACCCTACATGCCCAAGATGAGCGATTCGGAGTTTTTCGCCGTCATGTGCGGCGGCATGGCCTCGGTCTCCGGTACCGTGCTGGCTGGCTACGCCATGATGGGGGTGGACATGCAGTACCTGCTGGCCGCCTCCTTCATGGCGGCACCGGGCGGGATCCTGTTCGTCAAGCTGATCATCCCCGAAACCAGCCAGCCGGACTATGTGTTCGACAACAGCATCCAGTTTGATGGCAAGAAGCCGGAGAACGTGCTGGCGGCGGCAGGCGAGGGGGCCAGCAGCGGCCTCAAGCTGGCGGCGGCCATCGGCGCCATGCTGATCGCCATGATTGGTCTGGTGACCCTGGTCAACACCCTGCTGTGCGGGGTGGGGGAGATGGTGGGCATGCCGCTCTCCCTCGAGCTCATCCTGGGCTGGATCTTCTCGCCGCTCGCCTTCCTGCTCGGGGTACCGCTGGCGGACATCGGCATCGCCGGCGCCATGATCGGCAAGAAGCTGGTGGTGAACGAGTTCGTGGCCTACAGCGATCTGGCGCCCTACCTGAAAGACGCCAGCACGGTCACCGCTGCCGGTCTGCAGGTGCTGGAGGAGAAGTCCAAGGTGATCATAAGCTTCGCTCTGTGCGGCTTCGCCAACCTGGCCTCCATGGGGATCCTGATCGGTGGCCTCGGCACCCTCTGCCCGTCGCGCACCGACTTCATCGCCCGCTACGGTCTGCGTACCGTGCTGGCGGCCACCTGCTCCAACCTGATGAGCGCCGCCATCGCCGGTGTCTTCTTCTCCCTCGCCTGAGTCTCTCACCCTTTGTTTCGGGGCGCTGCGGCGCCCCTCTCTTATCCCGACAGGAGCGATTTATGAACGACGTGACTGCTTTTGAACCTGCCTGCGCCAACACAGAGGCGGCCATCCGGGCCATCCGCTTGATGGATCTCACCAGCCTCAACGACGATGACCACGACGCGCGCATCATCGCCCTCTGCCATCAGGCCCGGACCCCTGTCGGCACCACCGCTGCGGTGTGCATCTACCCGCGCTTCGTGGGGCTGGCCAGGCTCACCCTGGCGGCTCAGGGCACCCCCGAGGTCAAGGTTACCACTGTGGTCAACTTCCCCCACGGCGACGATGATCTGGCTACCGTGTTGGCCGAGACCCGCGCCGCCCTCGCGGATGGCGCCGACGAGATCGACCTGGTGATCCCCTGGCGTGCCTTGATGGCCGGGGACGAGGCCCCCGCCCGGGCGCTGGTGCGCGGCTGCAAGGCGTTGTGCGGCGCCCGGGTGCTCAAGGTGATCATCGAATCCGGCGAGCTGCAGGAGCCTGCGCTTATCCGTGCGGCCTCCCTGCTTGCCATCTTAAATGCGAAAGGGGACTCCCTCCGACGTAGGTGGGAGGGAGTCCCCTTTCGCATTTAAGATGGCGTCGCAGCATACTGATTTCACCGATGTCGATGGATTGCCAATCGTAACCGCTGACCATCCTGCCACGAGCTTGTGGACGGGTGACGGTTTGAAAGAGCGATCTTCCTTTGGTGCGAGACAGGTCACGGTTGTGGACAGAAAGATCCCCTCTACTTGGCCATATGGAACCGCAATGAAAGAGGGGGGGAGGATGTCACTTTTTGATGAGCGTCGTGTGCAGGATCTCTGTGCCCGCTTGCTGGCAGACACTAATAACCAGGGATATTCACTCGATAGCAAGCATGGCCGCGAGTTGAGAGATCTCCTGCAGGCTGTGGGTGGAGTCAAGCCAGTGGGACGAGGGGCTCGTCATGTGTTGACCGATGCTGGAAGGAATTATCTCGCAGCACAGCTGGCACAGGTTGCACCAGTGATGCCGGACAGGCGTGACACGATACGGGCTCTCGGGGTGGACCTGCCCGCACATCTAAACCAGGCCAGTTTTCATGCCCTCTGGTATGGGGACAGCAAGAGCGGGATAGATCCAGATAATGATGCTATCGACATCACGCTGACACAGGATGAAGTGATTCGACTTCGCACGCTGAGCCCGCTGTCACTCATCGACCAGGACGGACTGCGCCACGACATGAGGGCGCAACTGGCACTATTGGGAGAGCTGGTCTTACCGGAGCGCTGCTTGAGTAAGTTACATGGCATTGAGTGGCAGGGGCGGCAACTGGTCACGGTGGAGAACAAGGGAGCTTTCGTGGATTACCCGCTGCAAGTGGGGGAGTTGTTGCTCTATGTGCCTGGCCGCAATACCAAGTTGGCACGTCAGGTATTCCCGCTGTTGCCGGCTGCCGTACCCTGGGCCCATTTTGGCGATCTGGATCAGCGCGGATTGGATATCGCTAACGAGCTGGCCCATGCCCTTCGTCGTCCGTTGGCTCTTTGGCTACCCGACACCTTGATGGCCTATGTTCATCACTATGCCCGCACTCTGATCCGCCGTCTGGAGGGGCAACCGATCAGCAGAGGCAAGATCCCATGGGAGGAGGTCCCCGTGGTGAGTGAGCATGGCAAGCAACTGGAAGAGGTCCTTATATATCTGATCGAAAGGGGATTGTGGTTGGAACAGGAAGTATTGGTGCTAGCCGGAGGTTGGCAGTCATGGCCACTCGACGCGCCTTGCGGCCAACGCAGTAATGAAAAAACCGCCATCAGGCGGTTTTAATGGTTGTCAGCCCCTATTTCAGGGCTTTTTTCAGCTTTTTGATCTTGCTTTCGTGCTTGGCGATTTTCGCCTGGCGGGCGGCGATCTTCTTCTTGATCTCTTTCTTGCTGGCCATGGGGCGGCTCCTTGTCTCGTGGGCGCCATGGGGATCAGGGTGCCCGGGGTCTTTCCATGCGTGCCGGGAAGGCCCTCTCCGTTGGCGCACTGACAGTCAGGGGAGGGGCATACCGCGGAACTGGTTTGCAGGATAGTCCAGTTTCCCGCGAGTGCCACCCGAACGGCAGGAAACAGAGGCAACAAAAAAGCGCCCCTGGGGGCGCTTCTGGCTTGAAGGGGCGGTATCAGGCCTTCTTCAGGTAGGCGGCCACCAGCACGATCTGCATGCCGTTGACCTTGCCCTCGATGTGCAGCGGGTTGTTGGTCAGGCGAATGCCCTTGACCAGGGTGCCGCGCTTGGCGGTGAAGCCCGCGCCCTTGACGTCCAGATCCTTGATCAGGGTGACGGAGTCCCCTTCCACCAGCACGGCGCCATTGGAGTCGACGGTCGGCACGCTGTCGTCATCGTCGCTGGTCACGCCGGCGTCTGCCCAGGCCTTGACCTCGTCTTCCATGTACATCATGTCCAGCATGTCCTGGGCCCAGAGCTCGCCCCGGGCGACGAGGGCCTTCAACTGGCGCCAGGCCATCACCTGCACCGCCGGCACCTGGCTCCACATGCTGTCACCCAGGCAGCGCCAGTGGTTCACCTCCGTGGTGTCCGGCTGCTCCAGCTGGCCGCGGCAGGTGGCGCAGAGGGCCACGCTGTGGTCGTCGTCGCTGGCGGGGGAGTGCGGCACCGGGAAGGCAGTCAGCGCATGTTCTGCGCCACACAGCTCGCATTTGGCATTTGCACGGGCTTGCAGGATGGCATTGATGGTCATGATTGGGTTCCGTTTATAGGGGTAAAGCTGCTCGCCGTGGCGGGCTGCGCGAATGAGGGGCCGGAATATAGCACAAATCCCTGCTTTTTGTCAGGCTACCAGCGGCGCACAGGCGAGTGCTTTTTGACGGCAGATCGCTAGAATGAGCCTCCCTTTTTGCGCCAAAGGACAGGTTCACCGTGCTGGCCCACCGTTTTCGACAACTGGACTGCTTGCTCACCGCCGAGCGACGCTGGTGGCAATACCAGCCCTATCACCATTTGGGGATCGCCTTTGCCCGCGAGGCGCCAGCCCTTGCGAAGTGCCTGGCAGCCCTGACCCTTGACGAGATAGCGCACCTCGACGGGGACATGGATGCGCTCTGCACCCTGCTCGCCCCCTGGATCCCGGCGGGGGCCGAGTTGCAGGCCCTCGGCGAGCTTGCCCCTTTCGCCCCAGAGCCCGTCCAGTGCGCCAGGACCATGGCGATGTACATGCCGGGACGCAAGCAGGGGCAGATAGAGGCCTTCACCGGCTGTCTGCCCCCCCACCAAGGTCCCTATCTGGAGTGGTGCGCCGGCAAGGGGCATCTGGGGCGCCTGGTGTCGCTGCACCGTGGCGCCGAGATCCTGAGCCTGGAGTGGCAGGGGGCGCTCTGCGAAGAGGGGCGGCGGCTCGCCGCGCGCGACGGAGCCAACATGCGGTTCGTGGAGGCGGATGCCTTTGCCGCCGAGTCCGGGGCCCTCATCGCCCCGCACCATCACGCCATGGCGCTCCATGCCTGCGGCGATCTGCACACCCATCTGTTGACGCGGGTGGCCGAGGGGCGTGCCCAGGGGGTGACCCTCTCCCCGTGTTGCTACCACCTCATCAGAGGAGAGCACTACGCGCCCCTCTCCCGGGCCGCCAGGGCCAGTGCCCTGCGCCTTGGCAAGAGCGATTTGAAGCTGCCGCTGCAGGAGACGGTGACCGGCGGTGCCCGCATCGCCCGGCTGCGGGAGCGGGAGGTGGTGTGGCGCCTCGCCTTCGACTGCCTGCAGCGCCAGGTGCGCGGGGTGGATGAGTACCTGCCGGTGCCCAACCTGCAAAAGAGCCTGCTGACCGGGGGCTTCGAGGATTTCTGCCACTGGGCCGCCGAACGCAAGGGGATGGGCTTGCCCGCGGGGCTCGACTACGCCGCCTTGCTGGCACAGGGGGAGCGGCGCTTTGGCGATGTCGCCCGCATGGAGCTGGTGCGCCACCTGTTTCGCCGTCCCCTGGAAATCTGGCTTCTGCTCGATCGCGCCCTTTTCCTCGAGGAGCAGGGCTACCGGGTGGAGGTGGGCACCTTCTGTCCCAAACCCATGACCCCGCGCAATCTGCTGATCCGGGCGGTGCGCGCAGGGGGGATCTGAGCAAGAGTCCGGACAGGTCGGATGGCTGCGGCCGCAAGACCAGGGGCTGGATCCCCCTGCAAACGAGCGCCATCTGAGTGCAGGGAGGCATGGCTCACAATTTCGCCAAATTCTTAATTCTTGTCGTGAATTTAGTTGTCAGGATGCCTATGCTCGCCCTGACATTTTCAAGACAAGGATGGTTACCCATGTTCATGCTCACGCGTACCGCCTGCCTGGTTGCCCTCCCAGCGTGAGCTGGCGGCGGGCATCGGCTACGGCTTTGGCACCACCATCAACATCATCAACGGTGGCATCGAGTGCGGCGAGCAGAACAAGAACAAGGGCCAGCCGGTCAACCGCATCCGCTACTGGGAGGGGCTTGCGGCCCACTACGGGATCCCGCTGCTGGCGGACGAGAAGAACACCTGCTGGCAGCAGATCCCCTATGGCAGCCTCAACCTCAACGGCGCCACCGACGTGCTCTACACCAACTGGGACGGCAACTGGAAATACTACCCGGACAGACCCGGCGGCTACTCCTTCGAGTGTGATCTGGTGGGGTACCAGACCGCCTATTCGGCCCTGGTGCCGGGGGATTACGAGAAGTGCGTGACCAACTTCTACGGCTCCCACGCCAGCTGGCCCAAGGTACGGGTGGTGGCCACGCTGGATCCGGCCCCGGTCGACCCCGGCACGCCACTGGTGGACGGGGTACCGGCCTGGGAGGCAGGCAAGGTCTACACCGCGGGCAACAAGGTGAGCCAGAAGGGGATCATCTATCAGGCCAAGTGGTGGACCCAGGGCAACGAGCCGGGCAAGGGCGACCCCTGGGCACCGGTGACCTGAGAGTCAGTACAAGCGCAAGCACCCCGGGGAGGCCGCGCGCCTCCCTTGTTGATCGCCGCGCTGGCTTGTTGCGCCTCTTTTGGCGCTGATAGCCTGCGGGTTCACACCGAGGGAGGATGACCATGAACATCGCCATTCATTTTGAAATTCCGGTACAGGATCTGGAGAGAGCCATTCGCTTCTATGAGGGGGTCTTCGAGACGGTGCTGGAGCGGGTGCAGATCGATGGCAACGAGATGGCGCTCTTTCCCCTGGAAAGTGGCACGGCGGGCTGCTCCGGCGCCCTGGCGAAGGGGGAGAGCTATGTGCCGAGCCTGGATGGCACCCGGATCTATCTGCGGGTGGCTGACATCGAGGGGGTCATGGCCCGGGCACTGGCATCGGGCGGGGCCTGTCTCTATCCCGTCACCCGGGTCGGGGAGAGCCTCCGGGTGGCGGAGTGTCGGGATTGCGAGGGGAATCGCATCGCCTTGCAGGAGGGAACCTGACCATTATTTATCCGGTGCATGGGGTGTGTTGAGTCATTCATACGATGAATAAAGAGGGGGATTTTCCCGCTCCGGGAGCCTCAGCCTCGCGGTAAGGCCCCGGTATGGTCAGTTGTCGCCCCCCGGATCCCGTGCTACTTCATCTGGTGCGGCAAGAAGGCGAGCACCCGTTCGCCCGGTCTGTCGCCCCAACTCTCAGGAGGCATCATGGAAGGACATTGTCTGTGTGGCGGGATCACCGTGTCGAGCGGCGATCACAAGGAGGTCAACCTGTGTCACTGCGCCATGTGCCGGCGCTGGTCAGGGGGGCCCATGTTCGCGGTGCACGGGGGCAAGGGCGTGCGGTTCACCGGGATGGCCCCGGTGGCCTACCGCTCGTCGGAGTGGGCGGAGCGCGGATTCTGCCCCACCTGCGGCACCCATCTTTTCTACCATCTGTTGCCGACGGACGAGTACATCCTCTCCGCCGGCCTGTTTCAGGATCAGGGGTTCGAGCTCACCGGGCAGATCTTCATCGACGAGAAGCCCGACTTCTATGCCCTCAAGAACGACACCCCGACCCTGACCGGACAGCAGGTGTTCGAGCAGTTCGCCCCCAAACCCTGAGCCTGTACTCACCCCGAGGAGAAGCCATCATGGATGAACAACCGAAGGTGAAGGGGCCTGCCTCCTACTTTCCTGCCATCGAGCAGAAATACGGCCAGCCCATCGCCCACTGGCTGACCCTGCTGGCAGGGCGGGAGGAGCGCAAACACATGGCCCTGGTGGCCTGGCTCAAGGACGAACACGCCATGGGCCACGGCCATGCGAATGCCCTGGTGGCCCACTTTTTGGCGCAGCCCGATGCGCCCGGCGTGGCATGACAGTGCCACAGTGCAAAACGTGCAGGAAAGCCAGAGGATCAGAGAGATGAAGATAAGCGTCAGCGTCTGGGTTGCCAGGCCGATTGCCGATGTGTGGCAGGGCTGGAACACCCCCGCCAGCATCATGGCATGGAACGCCGCATCCCCGCAGTGGCACTGCCCCCAAAGCCGGGTGGATCTGCGGGTGGGTGGGCGTTTTTGCCACCACATGGCGGCGCGGGATGGCAGCACGGGGTTTGATTTCGAGGGGACCTTCACCGAGGTCACAGCGCCGACGGGGCTCGGCTACGTCATGGACGATGGCCGCGAGGTGAGCGTGCGGTTCGTGGCAGAGCAGGGGGGCACCCGGGTGGAGGAGCGGTTCGATGCCGAGTCCCTGCACAGCGGCGAACAGCAGCGGGCGGGGTGGCAGAGCATCCTGGATAACTTCAAGCGACATATGGAAGCCGCCAGCTGACCCCTGTGGGGCGCCATAAAAAAACCACCGCAAGCTGGCGGTGGTTTTTTTATGGCGTTCGCCCGGGGCAAGGCGGGGCGGGGAAGGGGGTCACTCCTCGATGTCCAGCAGCACCAGGATGGCGCTCTCGCCCCCCCACTCCCGCGGCGCCTGGTGAAAGGCGCGCACAGCGGGGTGCTGGGCCAGCCAGCTCGGGATGCGCTGCTTGAGGATGTGCTTGCCGATGCCGTGCATCACCGAAGCGACGTGGATGTTCTCTTTTCGGCACAGGGTGAGCAGGGCCGCCAGCTCCTGCTTGGCCTGGTGCTGGTTCATGCCGTGCAGATCCAGATAAATCTCCGGCGGGTAGCTGCCGCGCTTGAGCTTTTTCAGCTCGAATTTTGACACGTCGTCGCGCACGTAACGGGTCGGCCCGTCCGCCTCGAGATGGGGCTGGTACTCGTCGCTGAAAAAGTAGTCAACCCCAAGCTTTTCGCGGCTCTCGCGCACTTCGCGTTTCTGCTTGACCGGGTTTGAGGAGGCCCTTATGGTATCTTGCTTAATTTTCCGGGTACCTTTGACAGCATCACGAAACAGCAGGCTTTCCTCGTCTGTGAGTGAGGGCGTATTTTTCATCAGGTACTCGTCTTGCTCGCTGTATAAAATTCTCGGGCCGGATATTACTCGACTTGGAGGTGGATTTGGACAAGATATTTATCGATGAGGTGGTTGCCGAAATGCACACCATCCAGGACATGTTGCGCTGGGCCATGAGTCGTTTCAACGACGCCGGGATCTTCTACGGACATGGTACCGACAACGCCTGGGATGAGGCCGTGCAACTGGTGCTGCCCGCGTTACATCTGCCGCCGGACGTGGATCCGGGCATGCGCCACTCCCGCCTGACCACCAGCGAGCGCCACCGCATCGCCGAGCTCATCATCCGCCGCGTGCAGGAGCGCATTCCGGCGCCTTACCTGACCAACAAGGCCTGGTATGCGGGCTGGGAATTCTACGTGGACGAACGGGTGCTCATTCCGCGCTCCCCCATCGCCGAGATGGTGGCCAACCGCTTCGCCCCCTTCCTGAAAGACGAACCGACCCGGATCATGGACCTGTGCACCGGCTCCGGCTGCATCGCCATCATCATGGCCCACGAGTTCCCCCATGCGGAAGTGGATGCCATCGACATCAGCGTCGATGCCCTCAACGTGGCCGAGCGCAACATCAACGATCACGGGCTGGAGCAGCAGGTTATCCCCATTCGCTCCGATCTGTTCCGGGATCTGCCGGCCGGTGACAAGTACGATCTCATCGTCTCCAACCCGCCCTATGTTGACTCCGAGGACATGTCGGATCTGCCGGAGGAGTTTCGCCACGAGCCGGAGCTGGCCCTGGCGTCGGGCTCCGACGGCCTCAAGCTCACCAAACGTCTGCTGGCCAATGCCGCCGACTTCCTGAAAGAGGATGGCGTGCTGGTGGTCGAGGTGGGCAACAGCATGATCCACCTGGAAGCCCAGTTCCCCGAGGTGCCCTTCACCTGGGTCGAGTTCGAAAACGGCGGCCACGGCGTCTTTGTGATGACCCGCGCAGAGCTCGAGCAGTACCAGGCCCATTTCGCCATTTACAAGAACTAAGCAGCAAGGAGCATTCATGGCAGGGAACAGTTTCGGCCAACTCTTTCGGGTCACCACTTTCGGCGAGAGCCACGGTCTGGCGCTGGGCGCCGTGGTCGACGGCTGCCCGCCGGGGCTGGAGATAAGCGAAGACGATTTGCAGGGGGATCTGGACCGGCGCAAGCCCGGTACGTCCCGCTACACCACCCAGCGCCGCGAGGCGGACGAGGTGAAGATCCTCTCCGGGGTGTTCGAGGGCAAGACCACGGGCACCTCCATCGGGCTGCTCATCGAGAACACCGATCAGCGCTCCAAGGACTATTCCGAGATCAAGGATCTGTTCCGACCCGGCCACGCCGACTACACCTATCACCAGAAGTACGGCCAGCGTGACTACCGTGGCGGCGGCCGCTCCTCGGCCCGCGAGACCGCCATGCGGGTCGCGGCGGGGGCCATCGCCAAGAAGTACCTGAAACAGGTGCACGGCATCGAGATAGTGGGTTTTCTCTCCCAGCTCGGCCCCATCAAGGCGGAAGGGTTCGACGAGAGCCAGATCGAGCAGAACCCCTTCTTCTTCCCCGATGCGGGCAAGCTGGAGGTGCTCGATGAATACATGCGTGCCCTCAAGAAAGAGGGCAACAGCGTGGGGGCCAAGGTGTGCGTCGTGGCGCGCAACGTGCCGGTAGGCCTGGGGGAGCCGGTGTTCGACCGCCTCGACGCCGACATCGCCCACGCCATGATGGGCATCAACGCGGTGAAAGGGGTGGAGATCGGTGACGGCTTCGCGGTGGTGGAGCAAAAAGGCTCGGAGCACCGGGACGAGATGACTCCGACCGGCTTTGCCAGCAATCATGCGGGGGGCATCCTGGGGGGCATTTCGTCGGGTCAGGAGATCGTGGTGAGCATGGCCCTCAAGCCTACCTCCAGCATCACGGTGCCGGGCAAGACCATCACCACCAGTGGTGAGGCCACCGAGATGATCACCAAGGGGCGTCACGACCCCTGCGTCGGCATCCGTGCCGTGCCCATTGCCGAGGCCATGCTGGCCCTGGTGCTGATGGACCACCTGCTGCGCCATCGCGCCCAGAACCAGGGCGTGCACACCCAGACCCCGCAACTGCGCTGATCACGCGGCGGGCCAGGTGAGTGATCACCAGATACCACAAGGCGACCCCAGGGTCGCCTTTTTCATGGATTTTTTCCGGCGCCTGCCTCAGGGTGCCGGTGGCAGCCGGGTTGCATCCAGGCGGCAGCGGGGCGGCGCAAAGGCGGGATCCGGTGAGGGCAGGGCGGCGATGGCGGCATCGATGCGGGCGAGCGCCTCATCGTTCACGGCCTCTTTGGCAAACATCAGGCGCACCGGCTGCTGGTGCAAGAGCACCTGACACTGGATGACGTCGCTCGCCCCGAGCTGGCCGAGCCGGTAGCGGGCGTATTGCCACTCCATGATGACCCCGTCTAGGCGACGCGCCAGCAAGAGGGTGAGCAGCCTGTCATCGCTGTTGTATTCGCTCGCCTGCCCGAGGGCTGGGCACTCCTCGCTCATCGGCAGGGGGCGGGTGCCCCGCAGCTTGCCAAGGCGCAGCCCCTTGGCCTGGCACAGGGTTGCCAGCTCCGTGATCTCTCGCCAGCCCTCGGGCTCCCCGGCCTGCGGGCGCTGGCTCAGCAGCACGAAGCTGGCGCGCCGATAGGGGGCGGAGAAGCGGGCGAACCGCTCCCGCTCGGGGGTTTTCAGGGCGCCCATGGCCACGTCCAGCTGCTGGCGCTCCATCAGGTAGAGGGCCCGGGCCCAGGGGAGGTTGCGAAAGGCGGGCTCCACGCCTGCCTTGCCCAGGATCTGGCGGGTCAGGGTCACGTCCAGTCCGCCGAGGGTGCCGTCGGCAGCGATTTGACTGAAAGGGGGCCAGTGGCTCCAGGCCACCGACAGGGTCTCCCTGGCGGCGAGGGGCTGGGCGAAGAGCAGGGGCAAGACGAGGCCCAGCATGCGCCGGGCGGTGGGGGTGAACTTCCGTTTCAATCAAAACCTCCTGTTCCGTGTATCGCGCCGTCCCCGGCAGGCTGTGCAGGGGTGTTGATACATACGGCGATTCGGGCCATTTTGTCCTGCCTTTGTCGCTATTTCCAGCCGCGCTGGGAGGTGCATCACATTTTCCTCGTCTAAGTGCGCCAACTCCGTTAGACTGCGCCTCTATTCTTTCCCCTTTGCTCTGCTCCCCGGGGAAATCGTTGTTTTCTCTATAGGCCCGGATCCTGTGAGATGGCATCGGCTCAGCAGAGGAGCCCCACCACGATCTTTGGCGCCCCTATCCCTAGCAGGTAACTATGAGTTTTACTTCCCTCGGTCTGGCCGAACCCTTGTTGCGTGCCGTTGCCGAGCAAGGCTACGACACCCCGTCTCCCATTCAGCAACAAGCGATCCCGGCGGTACTGGCTGGCCGTGATCTGATGGCCGCCGCCCAGACCGGGACCGGCAAGACCGCAGGTTTCACCCTGCCGATGCTGCAGCGTCTGACTGAAAGCAAGCGCAAGGTCTCCCCGAACCGCATCCGCGCCCTGGTGCTGACCCCGACCCGCGAGCTGGCCGCCCAGGTGGGCGAGAGCGTGCGCAACTACGGCAAACACCTGCCGATCCGCAGCCACGTGGTATTTGGCGGCGTGAGCATCAACCCGCAGATGATGGCGACCCGCCGTGGTCTGGACGTGCTGGTGGCCTGCCCGGGCCGCCTGATGGATCTCTACAACCAGAACGCCGTCAAGTTCGACGAAGTGGAGATCCTGGTACTGGACGAAGCGGATCGCATGCTCGACATGGGCTTTATCCGCGACATCCGCCGCATCCTGGCCCTGCTGCCGAAGAAACGCCAGAACCTGCTCTTCTCCGCCACCTTCGCCGACGAAATTCGCGAGCTGGCCACCGGTCTGCTGGACAACCCGGCGGTGATCGAAGTGACCCCGCGCAACAGCACAGCCGAGCGCATCGAGCAGCTGGTACACCCCTGTGACAAGGCCAACAAGATTGCCCTGCTGAGTCACCTGGTCACCAGCAACGACTGGCAGCAGGTGCTGGTGTTCACCCGTACCAAGCACATGGCCAACCGCGTTGCCGAGACCCTCGACAAGAACGGCGTCAGCGCCGCCGCCATCCACGGCAACAAGAGCCAGGGTGCCCGTACCCGTGCCCTGGCCGGTTTCAAGGATGGCAGCGTCAAGGTGCTGGTGGCGACCGACATCGCCGCCCGTGGCCTGGACATCGACAAACTGCCCCAGGTGGTCAACTTCGAGCTGCCGAACGTGGCGGAAGATTACGTGCACCGTATCGGCCGTACCGGTCGTGCCGGCGCGGCCGGTCACGCCATCTCCCTGGTGGCCGCCGATGAGGGCAAGCTCATCAAGGCCATCGAGTGGCTGACCAAGCAGAGCATCCCCTGCGAGCAGGTGGCCGGTTTTGAAGCCTCCCGCGAGACCCTCGACAACATCGCCCGTGGCATCGGCGCGCCGCTTCGCAAAGAGCCGCGGGATCCGAGCGAGCAGCGCCGTGCGCCGCGTCCGCAAGGTCAGGGCCAGCGTCAGGGTGCCGGTCGTTCTGCCAACGGTGGCAATGGCGGCGGTAACCGCTCCGGCAACGGCGGCAAGCCCAAGCCCCAGGGTGGTCAGCGTCCGGCTGATGGCGCCGCGAAGCCGGCCCAGGCCCGTCGTCCCCGTCGCGCCAGCCACAACCAGTAAGCGGCCAGGGAGCCAGGCTCCCCCACTGTTCGGTTGATACAAAAAGCCCCGCCAATCTGGCGCAATGCTGTTCACTTAAGAGAATTTGAGTTCCAGTCCACGTAGTATCAGGACAAAAAAGCGAGGGAGGCATGATGCCTCCCTCTTTCTATTGCAAGCCCCGCTGGATAAAGGCTGGAGGAAGATCGACTGGACACAGCCTTGCCCCCTCAACTCAAATCCAATTTATGAATAATCAGTCAAAAAAGTGCTTATCTGAACAGCATTGCGCCAATCTGGCGGGGCTTTTTTTGTCATGGGAGAAGCTATTCACCGTAGAGGCGGATCTCCAGCACATGGGTGATGGCCTCGCCGCTCCAGTGGTACTCCAGATGACGGGCGTGGTCCACCCGGCTGACCAGACGGGGGCGATAGAGCACGTGACAGTCGTGACCGGGGTGGCGCACCGAGCGGTAGTGGATGCCGTCCGCCCCGGCGACCTTTTGCTCCCGGGCGAAGGCCTGGGCGGGGCCGTAATCGGTGGCGTGATAGAGGGGGCCTGGCAGAAACGCCGGGCCCGTGATGTCGATGAGGCTGGCGCTGAACTGCGCCTGGATCACCCGCATCTGCACCTTCTGGGCCGGCTCCCGGGTGTACCCGAAGATCCGCTCCCTGTGGTAGACCGTCTCCTTGATGCCGGTGTCGAGGGAGGGGGCACAATAGTAGCCGCCAAAGTCCCCTGTGGTGAAACGGCCACCCTCGGGATTGAGGTGGGTGAAGGCGGCCATCACATAGCTGCCGCCGGGCAGCCCCACCAGCCAGTCTTCCCTGGGCACCCGCATCAGCTCGCCCGCCTCTTCCCTCAGCCTGTCGTTGGTCAGAGCCTCTACGGCCCAGACCGCCTCCAGCTCGTCGGCGGTAGCGACGTCTTCATAGAGGCAGATGGGGGGAAAGCGGCTCGGAATGATGCGATAGGCGCAGGCATTGTGGAAGGTGCGCAAGGGCAGGGATGACATCAGGCCATCTCCCCGCGCCAGGCGTGCAGCCGGGTGGCCACTTCGTAAAGATCTGCCACCCGCCCACCCTGCATGACCTCCATCGCGCTGCGCCCGGCGAAGAAGGGGTGGCTGTTGGGCTTGCGCACCCAGCCATAGATGCTCTCATCCAGGCTGAACAGCAGCCGCAGGCTCTTGTGGATGTTGAGTAGATAGCTCATCCGCTCCTGGAGATCGGCGCTCAGCCGAATGCCGCCGCTGGCCTCCTTGTACTTGTTCAGGGTGGAGCGGGAGGTAATGCCAAGCAGCCTGAGCTGTTCATCCGTGCTGCACTGCCATTTGTCCAGGATGCGAAACACCACCGGCAGCGCCTTGCTGGGATCGACGGCGGGCTGTTGCCGGGGAAGAGATGCGGTGGCGACCATGTTGCCTCCCGGGTTGGCGTGCCAGACGGGCACGGGATCGTGGGTTGTCTGCTAAGCAGTGTAGGACAGGGGCGCAGTTATGTACACATCTATACATGGTTGCACTAAAATGTTCATTATTGGATGGATTTCGCGCTGAGTGGTGTGGGTCGGCCAAGTGAGCCCGTGCCAATGAAACGCCCCGCCAACTGGGTTGGCGGGGCGTGTCTCTTTGCGGCGTTTCTGCTTGTCGGGTCGGGGAGATCAGAGGGCGGGCAGCAGCCCCATGCTGACGCTGACCTGCACCCCGACGATCAGTACCCCCATGGCACCGGCCAGACCCAGGGCCAGTACGCCGCCCGGGACGCGGTAGTGGTCTGCCTCGGCCTGCTTGCGGCTCTGCCACACCAGGGCCACCGGCAGCAGCACCGCCAGCACCGCCAGCGCAATGGCGGCGTAACCCAGCGCCATGATGAAGCCTTGCGGGAAGTAGAGGGCGAACAGCAGGGGCGGCACGAAGGTGATGAGGCCGGTCTGGGTGCGGCCCTGCCAGTTGTCCTTGCGACGGGTTACCTTGGCCATGAAGTCGAACAGTCCCAGGGTCACCCCGAGGAAGGAGGTGGCGAGCGCGAGATCCGCAAACAGATGCATTGCCTGGTTGAAGGCGGGCCAGCTCACCAGGCCGCCGACGTTGGCCAGCAGGCTGTCCAGGGCGCCGCCGGTCTGGATCAGGGATTGCTGACCCAGCAGCCCCAGTATGGCGATCTGCCACAGCACGTAGAGCACGAGCGGCAAGGCGGAGCCCCACACGAAGACCCGGCGCAACTGCCTGGGGTTGTCCCCGAGGTAGAGCATGACGCTCGGGATGGAGCCGTGGAAGCCGAAGGAGGTGAAGATGACCGGCAGGCCCGCCAGCAGCAAGCCTTCCCCGAGGGGCATGGAGAGCAGGTGCTGCCCCTGGGCGCGGGGCAGCAGCAGCGCCAGCACCGCCACCATGATCACCAGCTTCACGGTGAACATCAGGCGGTTGAGGTAATCCACCTGCCTGGTGCCGACGCACACCATGCCGCCAAACAGCAGGGTAAAGACCCAGGCCGCCTGCTCCTGGCCGAGGGGCAGGCCGGCATCGGCCAGTGCCTGGGCCAGCAGGCTGCTGCCGCCGCTGATGTAGGCGGAGGCCAGGGCGTAGAACAGCATCAGGATGCAGAAGGAGGCGATGCCCTTGCCCCAGGGGCCGAGCAGGTGATCCGCCAGCTGGTGCAGGTACCACTTGCCGGTGCTGAGGCTGGCTTCCACCTGCAGCATGGCGGTGAAGGCCATCAGGGCCCAGAGGCCGATCATCAGCATCAGGGTGGCGGGGCCGCCCAGGGACGAGGAGGCCAGCGGCAGGGCCAGCATGCCGGCGCCTATGGTGGTGCCGGCAATCAACAGGGTACAACCCAGGGTCTTGGTATTCATGTCATCCATCCGAAAGTGAGGGCGCTGTTGCAAACAAGAGAGAGCCAGTTGGCTGTGTCGGGAGACGCCTCCGGGGAAAAGCCGGAGGCTAGCAATATCGGTGTGGATACATCTGTACCTGAAACCTGTCAGTTGTAAAAATTGGTTGCCAAGTTAGCGGATTGAAATGGCGGAAACAACCCCTTAAAAGCGGATTTTGTGCTGTGGCAAGCCGAAGGGTGGCAATAAAAAGTGACACATTGCGCCATGCGCCGAAAAAACGCGCCCCTCAGGGGGAGGCTGCCCGTCAGGCTGCGTTGCGGGTCGACATCGAGAGCGCCCGCGTTGGCGGCAACAGGGCTTGCAGAGGGTAACACGGGGCCCTGGTGGTGCGACTGGCCCGATATAAGCAAACATCGGGTCATACTCCCAAAAGCCATCATTTTCACTTATAGCGAGCCGAGGCGCCGATAAACGTGCCCTGGCGCGGGGTTGCCGCCCGGCAGATCACCTCAAAGCCAGAAGGCGAAGGGCAAAGCTGAGACAACAGGGGAGAACACAAGCAGGTGTGGGGGAGGAGGCTCAGGGGCTGGCACTGCGGGCCGCCCCCGGGGTGGTGCGTCGTTGCCGGGTCAGCGGCGGCGTTTGAGGGTACGGCTCACATAGTGCAGGCCGCTCTGGTAGTCGCCATTGACCGCCTTGAGGGCCAGCGTCAGGGCCTGGCTTGCCAGGGCGTCGTGCTGCTGGGGCAGGGAGTTGATGCCAAAGGGGAGGAAATCGAGCAGACGGTCATCCCCGAAGGTAGCCATGGCGAGCTGGCTCATGTCGGCCTCCTGCTCCAGCAGGTAGTCGAGCACCCCCTCCATCAGGATGTAGGAGGTGGTGATCAGCGCCTCGGGCAGTTGGCCGAGCTGCTGATGGAGCGTCTTGATCAGGCGATACCCTTCGGTGCGCGAGAAGTGGGCCCCTTCACACAGGTGGCGGGTCGCACTGTGACTGGCAATGGCCTGTTCGAAGCCCGCTTTTCGCTCCTGACTGATCGTCAGTTCCGGCAGTGCAGTGATCAAGGCGATATGACCGATGGCCGGGGTGAGCAGGGAGGCGGTGAGGTCCAGGCTCGCCTTCTGGTTTTCACTCGCCACGGTGACGAAGTGCTCGGTGGCCATGGCACGGTCGATGGCGAGGATCTGCACGCCCCGGGACTGCTGCTCCAGGTAGAAGGGATCCGCCGGGGGGAGGCAGCTTGCCACCAGGAGCGCATCCACATGGCGGCTCACCAGCATCCGGGCCAGCTCCTTTTCGGTGTCCGGATCGTCCTCCGAGCAGACGATGAGCAACTGATAACCCTGGGTGCGGGCCCCTTGCTCCAGGCGCTTGGCGAGCTTGGCGTAACTGGCGTTTTCGAGGTCGGGCAGGATGAAGCCGAGGGTGCGGGTCTGGCCGCCGCGCAGGGAAGCGGCGCGGCTGTCCGGCTGATAGTTGTGGGCATGGACCACGGCCATCACCTTGTCGCGGGTTGCCTGGCTGATGCGGTATTGATCGGCCTTGCCATTGATCACATAGCTGGCGGTGGTGCGAGAGACACCGGCCAGCGCGGCGATTTCATCCAGTTTCATCATGTTGGCTCTGTTTGAGTTGCAAGGCCCGCGCCGGTTCCTGGTTGGGGCGCCGAAAAGTGTGCGCGGGATCATATCATTGAAACGTACTTTCTGCGGGATCTTGAACAATGCGCTGAAACGATTCAGTCTGAGTGTAAGTGAAACGATTCAGCTTGTCAGTAAAGGATGATTATCTGCACTTGGAAATGGGTTCCGGCTCACCAAAGCGAGAGATCACCGTCTATTGTCAGCAGGCAAGTTACCCAAAAATCGAGTTGAGTTGAGCCGGTACGCCGCGAGGTGAAGCCGGACCTGATGGAGAATCTCTATGTTGAAGTTGGCGCGACAGCAAATCCTGCTGGGGCAATCGGTGACGACCAAGGCGGACGCCATCGCCCTGCTGGCAAGCAAACTGACCGACGCCGGTCTGGTTGAAGCAGGTTACGTGGACGGCATGCTGGCGCGGGAAGCGCAGCACGCCACCTATCTTGGCAGCGGTATCGCCATTCCCCACGGCACCACGGACACCCGTCATCTGGTGAAGAGCACCGGTGTCATGGTGGCCCAGTTCCCCCACGGCATCGAGTGGGACGAGGGGCAGATTGCCTACGTCGCCATCGGCATCGCCGCCAAGTCCGACGAGCACCTGGGGATCTTGCGCCAGCTCACCCACGTGCTGGGTGACGAGCAGGCCGCAGCCCAGCTCAAGGGGGCGACCGACGAAGAGACCATCATCAATATCCTGACTGGCGCGACTGGCGCCAAAGAGGTGCAATACCTGACCCTGGCGGACTTCCCGGCCGACGACCAGGACCAGTTGCTGCTGGGGGCTGCGGCCCGCGCCAAATCCGCAGGCTGGGGAGACGCCGCCATGGTGAGCGCCCTCCTGGCCAGTCAGCCTGTTCACCTGGGGGAGGGCATCTGGCTGGCCCGTGCGCAAGCGGCCCAGACCGGTTGGGTGCTGGCCACCCCGAACACCCCGCTGAACGTCGGTGAATTGCCGGTCAGCGCCCTGCTACTGCTGTGTGCCGCAGATAGCGGCCATCTGCCGCAACTCGAGAATCTGGCCAAGCTGGCCGCAGCCGGCCAGCTGGCCACCCTCTCTGGCAGCGATGGTCTTGCCATGTTGCAGGCGGGTCCGGCGAGCGGGCTGTCCGAGACCTTCACCATCATCAACCCTCACGGTCTGCACGCCCGTCCGGGCGCCATGCTGGTCAAGGTGGCCAAGGAGTATGAATCCGACATCCGCGTCGCCAACCTCGATGGCAGCGGTGAAGCCGTCTCTGCCAAGAGCCTGATGAAGGTGATCGGGCTTGGGGTCAAGTGCGGTCATCGTCTGGCGTTTCGCGCCGAAGGAGCGGATGCCGAAGCAGCCCTCAAGGGCATTGGCGAAGCCATTGCCGCGGGTCTTGGCGAGGGGGCGCACTGATGGACATCGTCACCATCACCCTTAATCCCGCGCTCGATCTCACCACCAGTCTGAAGGCCATGCACCCTGGCGAGGTCAATCTGGTGAGCGAGGCCAACTTGCGCGCCGCGGGCAAGGGGATCAACGTCGCCATGGTCTTGAAAGATCTCGGCCGTGACGTAGGCCTGACCGGCTGGCTCGGTGAGGGCAACCAGCAGAGCTTCGTCTCCCTGTTCGAGGAACGTGCTCTTGCCGATCACTTCGTGCGCGTGGCGGGCGACACCCGGATCAACGTCAAGATCTCCGAACAATCCGGCCGGGTGACCGATCTCAATCTGCCGGGACTCGCGGTGCAGGAGGGCGATGTCAGCGCCCTGGAAGCGGCGCTGGAGCGACTGGCTCCCCACACTGACTGGTTCGTGCTGGCGGGCAGCCTGCCCAAAGGGGTGGCCCCCGATTACTGCGGCCATCTGATCCGTCTGCTCAAGGCCAAGGGCAAGCAGGTGATCTTCGATTGCAGCGGCGCGGCGTTGAGCGAAGGGATCAAGGCGGCGCCGACCCTGGTCAAACCCAACCTGGAAGAGCTGAGCCAGTGGGCGGGTCGCCCCGTGAAGACCCTGAGCGAGCAGGCCGAGTGCGCCCGCGCGCTGCAGGCAAGCGGGATCCCCAACGTGGTGATCTCCAATGGTGCCGACGGCCTCATCTGGTTTGCACCGGATGCCACCTGGCAGGCGATTCCACCGCGCATGGAGGTGGTCAGCACCGTGGGTGCCGGCGACTCCCTGGTGGCGGGCCTGGTCCATGGCATGAGCCTGGACTGGACGCCGGAGCAGACCCTGCGGCTGGCCACCGCCGTCTCGGCACTGGCGGTGAGCCAGGTCGCGGTCGGCTTCAACGATATCAATGTGCTCAAACCGTTACTCGAGCAGGTGCGCGTACAGCGTCTGGATGATCTGGCACCGACTCAACCCCAACCCCATTTGATGGCTAACTCAGGAGATGCCCAATGAAAGCAATTCTGGTTACGGCTTGCCCGGCGGGCATTGCCACCAGCTTTCTCGCTGCAAAACGGATAGAACAGCAGGCCAAACTGGCTGGCTGGGAGCTCACCCTCGACGTCGACTCCAGCGTGCAGCCCCGTCAGGTTCCCTCGAAAGAGCTGATTGCCGCCGCCGACCTGGTGCTGGTCGTTGCCAGCGCACCGGTGGATCTGGCCGCCTATGACGGCAAGTCGCTCTATCGGGGCGACATGGATCTGGCGCTCCAGGATCCCGCTGCCCTGCTGGACGCCGCGCGAAGCGGTGCCAGCGTCTATCGCCATGAGGCGGCACCTGCCGTTGCCAAACCGGCCAGCGGTGCCAAGCGCATCGTGGCGGTGACGGCCTGTCCGACCGGGGTGGCCCACACCTTCATGTCGGCCGAGGCCCTGGAGACCATGGCCAAGCAGCTGGGTCACCAGATCCGCGTCGAAACCCAGGGCTCGGTCGGTGCCCAGAATGCCTTGACGGCGGACGAGATTGCCGCCGCCGATCTGGTGTTCCTCGCCACTGACATCGAGGTGGACATGGCGCGCTTTGACGGCAAGCCGGTCTATCGCACCAGCACGGGGGCTGCCCTGAAGAAAACCCGGGCCGAGCTCGACAAGGCCTGGACCGAGGCGAAGATCTATCGCCACAGCGGCGCGGCTGCGGTCAAGAAAGAGGAAAAGGCGGGCCCCTACAAGCACCTGCTGACCGGTGTCTCCTTCATGTTGCCCATGGTGGTGGCGGGGGGCCTTATCATCGCGCTCTCCTTCATCTTCGGCATTGAAGCGTTCAAGGAAGAGGGGACGCTGGCCGCGGCCCTGATGAAGATCGGTGGCGGCTCCGCCTTCGCCTTGATGATCCCGGTGCTGGCAGGCTACATCGCCTACTCCATCGCCGACCGTCCGGGTCTGGCGCCCGGCATGATCGCCGGTATGCTGGCAAGCTCGCTCGGCGCCGGTTTCCTTGGCGGCATCGTCGGCGGCTTCCTCGCCGGTTACAGCGCCAAGTTCCTGAGCGACAAGGTGCGCCTGCCGGTCACCCTGGAAGCCCTCAAGCCCATCCTCATCATTCCGCTCTTTGCCAGCCTGTTCACCGGTCTGGTGATGATCTACGTGGTGGGTGGCCCGGTGGCGGGCATCATGAACGCCATGACCGAGTTCCTCAACAACATGGGCTCTGCCAACGCGGTGCTGCTGGGTGTCATCATCGGCGCCATGATGTGCTTCGACATGGGTGGCCCGGTCAACAAGGCGGCTTATGCTTTCGGTGTCGGCCTGCTCGCCTCCAAGACCTATGCCCCCATGGCAGCGGTCATGGCCGCCGGCATGGTGCCTGCACTGGGGATGGGGATCGCGACCTTCCTGGCCAGCAGAAAGTTCATCAAGGCGGAGCAGGAAGCGGGCAAGGCCTCCTTCGTGCTGGGTCTGTGCTTCATCTCCGAGGGGGCCATCCCGTTTGCCGCCAAGGACCCCATGCGCGTCATCCCGGCCTGCATGGCGGGCGGCGCCCTGACCGGTGCGCTCTCCATGCTGTTCGGCTGCGAGCTGGTGGCACCCCACGGCGGTCTGTTCGTGCTCTTCATCCCGAACGCCATCAGCCATGTGATGATGTACATCCTGGCGATCGCGGCCGGTTCTCTGGTGACCGGGGTGGCCTACGCCATGCTCAAGCGTGGCGAGGAGCAGGCCAAGCTGGCGACTGCCTGAGGACGTCACGGCGTGACACACCCTTCATGACAAGGCGGCCCTGGGGCCGCCTTTCTTGTTGAGGGGAGGGGCAAAGGGGGATTTAAAAATCCCAGCCCGGCGGGGGCGGCGGATCGGCCGCCTCTGCGGCCTGCGCCTTGCGGCGAGCGGCCTCGACCCTGGCCTTGCGGCTGCGGCACAGACGCATCACCTCCTGCTGCTGGGCAGGGGTCATGGCAAGCCAGTTGAAACGCTCCTCGCGGCTTCGCAGGCATCCCTTGCAATACCCCTTGTTGTTCAGTTCGCAGACCCCGACACAGGGGCTCTGGAGCGGGAAGATTTCGAGCTGTTCCATCCATGACCTCTCACACCTTGTCACCTTGTTATAACCCAGAAGATCACGGCAGGAGAAATCCGTCGTCAGGGGCGTGAAGGCGTTTGCTTTCCCCGGGCAATTTTGGCATCTTCCCCGCCGTGCAAGACACTCGGTGTTATATGAGGACATATGAATAGACATGCGTACTGGTTGGCCGCCGCCGTGGTGGGGCTGGCCGGTTGTGCGGGCAACCCTGAACCGGTCAAGGTGCCCCAGAAGAAGGCGGAATCCGGATGTTTTCTGAACTGCGAGATCCCTGTGAATCTGGGCAAGCAGTATCTGGATGGTGCCCTGCCGGGGGATCTGGTGCGGGTGGAGCGGGTCAACAGCCGCGCCCGCGCCGATTACAGCAAGTTCGGTCCCCAGAGCCGGCTGGTGATGGAACGCTCCGGCCGTATGGCGAGCCGCTATGGGGAGCTCTACCGTCAACTCTCACGCTGGGTCGCCAATGGGGGCAATCCCGCCCATATCACCCAGTACGGTATCAGCCTGGCCCAGCTTGGCGGTGCCGACCGCATGGGCAACGTGCTCTTCACCGGCTACTACTCGCCAGTGCTGGAGGTGCGCCATCGCCCGGACGCCCAGTACAAGTATCCCATCTATGCCATGCCCAACTGCGGCGGTCGCTGCCCGAGCCGGGCCGAGATCCACCGGGGGGCGCTGGCCAACCGGGGGCTGGAGCTGGGCTACAGCAAATCCCTCATCGACAACTTCCTGATGGACGTGCAGGGTTCCGGCTTCGTTCACTACGGCGATGACGACCGGTTGCAGTACCTCGGCTACAGCGGCAAGAACGGCCACGGCTATGTCAGCATTGGCCGGGTGCTCATCGACCGTGGCGAAGTGCCCAAGGAGCAGATGTCCATGAAGGCCATCAAGGAGTGGGCCAATCGTCAGCCGGAAGAGAGCGTGAAGGAGCTGGTGGAGCAGAACCCCTCCTATGTCTTCTTCGAGCGCCGTCCCACCAACGACGTGGTGGGGGCCGCCGGCATTCCGCTCTTGCCGATGGCGGCGGTGGCTGCCGACAAGACTCTGCTGCCCATGGGCACCCCTATCCTCGCGGAAGTACCGCTGCTGGACAAAGCAGGCAACTGGACCGGCAAGCACCAGCTGCGGCTGCTGATTGCGCTGGATGTGGGGGGCGCGGTGAAGAAGGGCCACCTCGATCTCTACCACGGTATGGGTGAGAAGGCCGGTGTCGCGGCCGGTCACTACAAGCACTTTGGCCGGGTCTGGAAGCTGGGTCTGCACCACGGGCCGACCGCCGCCCCCTGGTTGTAACGCCCCCGGGTTGTAATGTAAGAGGGTCATGGCCCCTCATTTCCCTCAAGAGACGGGACATTCCCATGAAAAAAGCCGCCGGAGCAATCCGGCGGCTTTTTGTTTGCGGGGCAGATCTGGCGACAAGGGCCGTCAGCCCTTTCGGATATCGAGCTTGATGGCGCCCACCGGCTGACAGCAGCAGGGGAGGCACTCCCCCTGGGAGACAAAGGCGAGCGGGACGGCGGCGTAGTGCACCTTGCCCGCCAGCAGCGGGGTGCGGCAGGCGCCGCAATAGCCGCTGCGGCACTGGAACTCCACGTGATGGCCGTGGCGCTCCAGGGTCTCCAGCACGCTTTCGCCGGGATGGGGGTGCAGCACACCGTCCAGGGTCTGTACCTGGGGGGCTTGCCCCTCCGGCGCCGTGGTGGCGGTATGCAGGGGCGAGTTCAGGGTGGCGGTGGCGTCACTCACGGACGTCGCTCTCCCGCATCATGGCCTGCCAGCAGAGGTCGCCTAGCATCACAGCTCGAAGTCACCCAGATCGTCGGCGTGCACTTCACTGTCTATCTGACCCACCAGATAGGAGCTTACTTCCACTTCCTGGGGCGCCACCTGCACGTTGTCGGAGGAGAGCCAGGTGTTGATCCAGGGGATGGGGTTCTGCTTGGTGCCGGCAAAGGCCGGTTGCAGGCCGACGGCCGCCATGCGCAGGTTGGTGATGTATTCCACGTACTGGCAGAGGATGTCCTTGTTCAGGCCGATCATGGAGCCATCCTGGAACAGGTACTCGGCCCACTCCTTCTCCTGCAGGGCTGCTTCCTTGAACAGCTCGAAGCAGGCCTGCTCGCACTCGACGGCGATCTCCGCCATGTCGGGGTCGTCGTTGCCGCTGCGCATCAGGTTCAGCATGTGCTGGGTGCCGGTCAGGTGCAGCGCTTCGTCACGGGCGATCATCTTGATGATCTTGGCATTGCCTTCCATCAGCTCGCGCTCGGCGAAGGCGAAGGAGCAGGCGAAGCTCACGTAGAAGCGGATTGCTTCGAGGGCGTTGACGCTCATCAGGCACAGGTAGAGCTTCTTCTTGAGCTCCCGAAGGCTGATGGTGACTTCGCGATCCCCGATCCGGTGGGTCCCCTCACCGTGCAGGTGATAGACGGAGGTGGCCTCGATGAGATCGTCATAGAAGTGGCTGATGGAGCCGGCGCGCTTCAAGATCTGCTCGTTGGTCACGATGTCGTCGAACACCTGGCCCGGGTTGTTGACGATGTTGCGGATGATGTGGGTGTAGGAGCGAGAGTGGATGGTCTCGGAGAAGGCCCAGGTCTCGATCCAGGTCTCCAGCTCCGGAATGGAGACCAGGGGCAGCAGGGCAACGTTGGGGCTGCGGCCCTGAATGGAATCCAGCAAGGTCTGGTACTTCAAGTTGGAGATGAAGATGTGCTGCTCGTGGGGCGGCAGAGCCTGGAAGTCGATGCGGTCGTGGGAGACGTCCACCTCTTCCGGGCGCCAGAAGAAGGAGAGCTGCTTCTCGATCAGCCGCTCGAAGATGTCGTGCTTTTGCTGATCATAACGGGCCACGTTGACTGACTGGCCGAAGAACATCGGCTCCTTGAGCTGATCGTTTTGGGTCTGGCAAAAAGTAGAGTAAGCCATGGTTCGAATGCCGTGAAATAGGGAAAACAGGAGGGCGGGAGCTTGATGCTCCCGCCCGGCTTATCAGTGCGTTTCGCGGTTAGATCTTGCAAGCCCCGCCAGCGCAGCCGTCATCTTGCAGATCGGTCTGGGTGTCGTCGGCACCATCACGGGTGTTGTGATAGTAGAGGGTCTTGAGACCGTATTTGTAGGCGGTCAGCAAGTCTTTGAGCAACTGCTTCATCGGCACCTTGTTGCCTTCGAAGCGGGCCGGGTCGTAGTTGGTGTTGGCGGAGATCGCCTGATCCACGAACTTCTGCATGATGCCGACCAGCTGCAGGTAACCGTCGACGCTCGGCTGTTTCCACAGCAGTTCGTACTGATCCTTCAGGCGGTGGTACTCCGGTACCACCTGCTTGAGGATGCCATCCTTGGAGGCTTTCACCGACACCAGGCCGCGGGGCGGCTCGATGCCGTTGGTGGCGTTGGAGATCTGGCTGGAGGTCTCGCTCGGCATCAGGGCGGTCAGGGTGGAGTTGCGCAGACCCACGGTCTTGATCTCTTCGCGCAAGGTTTCCCAGTCCAGGTGCAGGGGTTCATTGCACAGGGTGTCCAGATCCTTTTTATAGGTATCGATGGGCAGGATACCCTGGGCATAGGTGGTCTCGTTGAAGGCCGGGCAGGGGCCGAACTCGCGGGCCAGTTGCACGGAGGCCTTCAGCAGGTAGTACTGGATCGCCTCGAAGGTGCGGTGGGTCAGGGCCAGACCGGAACCGTCGGAGTAGCGGGCACCGTTTTTAGCCAGGTAGTAGGCGTAGTTGATGACGCCGATCCCCAGGGTGCGGCGGTTCATGCTGCCCTTCTTGGCGGCCTTGAGCGGGTAGTCCTGATAGTCGAGCAGGGCGTCCAAAGCGCGCACGGCCAGTTCGGCCATCTCTTCCAGATCTTCCAGCTTCTCGATGGCGCCCAGGTTGAAGGCGGAGAGGGTGCACAGGGCAATCTCGCCGTCCTCGTCATCCACGTTGTTGAGCGGCTTGGTGGGCAGCGCAATCTCGAGGCAGAGGTTGGACTGGCGTACCGGCGCCACGCTCGGATCGAACGGGCTGTGGGTGTTGCAGTGATCCACGTTCTGGATGTAGATGCGACCGGTACCGGCACGCTCCTGCATCATCAGGGAGAAGAGATCCACTGCCTTCAGGGTCTTCTTGCGAATGGCCGGATCCTGTTCGTACTTGACGTAGAGCGCTTCGAACTTGTCCTGGTCCGCAAAGAAGGCGTCATAGAGACCTGGTGCATCGGACGGGGAGAACAGGGTGATGTCACCGCCCTTGATGAGGCGCTGGTACATCAGCTTGTTGATCTGCACGCCGTAGTCCATGTGACGGACCCGGTTCTCTTCCACGCCGCGGTTGTTCTTCAGTACCAGCAGGCTCTCCACCTCGGTGTGCCACAGCGGGTAGAACAGGGTGGCCGCACCACCGCGCACGCCGCCCTGAGAGCAGCACTTCACCGCAGTCTGGAAGTATTTGTAGAAGGGGATGCAGCCGGTGTGGAAGGCTTCGCCGCCACGGATGGGGCTGCCCAGACCACGGATGCGGCCGGCGTTGATGCCGATGCCGGCGCGCTGGGAAACATAACGCACGATGGCGCTGGCGGTGGCATTGATGGAATCCAGGCTGTCGTCGCACTCGATCAGCACGCAGGAGCTGAACTGGCGGGTCGGGGTGCGCACGCCGCTCATGATCGGGGTCGGCAGGGAGATCTTGAAGGTCGAGACCGCATCATAGAAGCGCTTGATGTAGTCCAGACGAGTATCTTTCGGATACTTGGAGAAGAGGCAGGCCGCTACCAGGATGTAGAGGAACTGCGGGCTCTCGTAGATCTCGCCGGTGACGCGGTTCTGTACCAGGTACTTGCCTTCGAGCTGCTTGACCGCCGCGTAGGAGAAGTCCATGTCGCGCCAGTGATCGAGGTAGCCGTTCAGCTCCTCAAATTCCGCCTGGGTGTAGTCTTCAAGCAGGTGCTTGTCGTACTTGCCCATGTCCACCAGTCTGGCGACGTGCTGATACAGGTGGGGCGGCTCGAACTGGCCGTAGGCCTTCTTGCGCAGGTGGAAGATGGCCAGACGGGCAGCCATGTACTGGTAGTCCGGGCTTTGCTCGGAGATGAGGTCAGCAGCAGCCTTGATGATGGTCTCGTGGATGTCGGCGGTACGGATACCGTCATAGAACTGGATGTGGGACTTGAGCTCCACCTGGGAGACCGACACGTTGTCGAGCTTCTCGGCAGCCCAGTCGAGCACACGGTGAATTTTATCCAGATCGATGGGTTCTTTGTGTCCGTTACGCTTCGTCACAAACAAGTTCATTGGCTGATGACCCCTTTCATTGATACCTGCCGGTATCGGTTGATTCCCGAAAAGCCATCGCACAATGGCGCAACCCGGCTCCGTCTGTCGAGGGAAACTGGGCAGGGATTGTGCGATGAATCACAAGATGTAGTGTTATTTTTAATGCGAACTACAAGATAGTGAGGTCGATACGGTAATGCAATCTGTGGATAAAGCATTAGCTGTGGATAAATTGTGGGTGTCGGGACGGGAGTTAGTGGACGCTCACAGCGAACGGGTTTTCATCCGTCCGATCCGTCAAATGCAAGTCCGGCGATCGAAGATGGAAAATTAAAATAACTTTTTTTGCTTGCGAAAGCAGGGTGTTTTTACTAGCAAATCCGGCCTGCTCATCCCTTGTGCAGTCAGGGTCAAAAGGTGTCCTGTTACGCCGTTCGGGGGGTTGCCAAGCCCGTAAAAAGAGGGATCGTCCGGGATCCCTCTGGTGCGCTGCGGGGGGATCTGCGCATCGGGGCAGATGTCCGCACTGCCATCGGAACATCATCAAAGTTGCCCCGCAGATCCGCCTCTATCCGGATGCCTTGTCGGACATGGGCATGGACGTCAGCTCAGCTCGTAACGCAGCCAGTGGTGCAGGGCCTGCACGGTATCAAAGTGAAGATCGGCGCCCCAGAGGGCCGGATCCTCGTCATCATTGAGATAACCCCAGCCAGCCACTGCGGTACGCATGCCGGCATTGCGGCCGGCCTCGATGTCGCGCACGTGATCCCCCACATAGAGACACTGGCTCGCCGCGATGCCGAGGCGCTCGCAGGCAAAGAACATGGGGGCGGGGTCGGGCTTGCGCACCGGCAAGGTGTCGGCGCTCACCGTCACGCCGCAACTGGCGAGTTCGGGCAGGGCTGCCAGGAGCGGTTCGCTGAGAAAGCCCGGCTTGTTGGTGACAATGCCCCAGGGCAGCTTTTTATCGTCGAGCCACTCGATGAGATCCACCATGCCTTCATAGGGGCGGGTGCCGACGCAGAGGTTGGCGGCGTAGTAGTCGAGCAGGGTGGTGCGAAGGCGGGTGGCCCCCAGCTCCTCGAGCAGCTCGTCCCCAAGACCGGCCCTGAGCAGCCCGAGGGCCCCGTGGGAGGTGGTCTGACGGATGATGTCGTCAGAGAGAGGGGCAAAGCCTTCGCTTATCAGCACGTGATTGACGGCGGCGCCAAGGTCTGGGGCGGTGTCGAGCAGGGTGCCGTCCAGATCAAACAGCACGCAGCCAAGGGGCATCGGGTGAGGTGTGCTCATCAGCCTTGCTCCGGGCGCTCGAACGCCACCATGTAGTTGACGTCGACATTCTTGCCGAGCTTGAAGCTGTTGGAGAGCGGGGCGTAGTGAACGCCACTCATGTCCCGCACCAGCAGGCCCGCCGCTTCCCCCATGCGACACAGTTCGGCGGGGGTGATGAACTTCTTGTGATCGTGAGTGCCCTTGGGGACCATCTTCAACAGGTACTCGGCCCCGAGGATCATCATCAGATAGGCTTTGGGGTTGCGGTTGATGGTGGAGACGAACACCTTGCCCCCCGGCCGTACCAGGGTGGCGATGGCGCGCAGCACCGAGGCCGGGTCCGGCACGTGCTCCAGCATCTCCATGCAGGTAACCACGTCATACTGGCCAGGCGCTTCATCGGCGTGGGCTTCGGCGGTGCTCTGGCGGTACTCGAGCTCCACACCTTGTTCCAGCGCGTGCAGGCGGGCGACGCCGAGGGGTTCCTTGCCCATGTCGATGCCGGTGACCCGGGCCCCCCGGCGGGCCATGCTCTCGGAGAGGATGCCGCCACCGCAGCCGATGTCGAGCACGCGCTTGCCAAACAGGCCGCCGCTCTTGTCGGTGATCCAGTCAAGGCGCACCGGGTTGATTTGATGCAGCGGCTTGAATTCGCCCTCCATGTCCCACCAGCGGGAGGCGATGGCTTCAAATTTGGCGATTTCTGTCAGATCGACATTGGCATCACTATTCATGTTTTGATGATCCTGTGGCAAGGCGCGCAGCGGGCTGGGCGCGCGCAATCTATTGTCCTGGCGCGCATTATAACGGACCGACCTCGTCGCACCAGCCCGATGTGCTCATCGGATTTGTGGCTTAATGTATTTGGCTCAGTGTGTTACCATGTCGCGCTGTTTAAGCCAAAGAACAACTAATTAGGGATTAAGGCTTTCTATGAGCGATCTGGCCAGAGAGATCACGCCGGTCAACATCGAAGAAGAGCTCAAGAGTTCCTATCTGGATTACGCCATGAGCGTGATCGTAGGACGAGCTCTGCCGGATGTGCGTGATGGCTTGAAACCGGTTCACCGCCGCGTTCTGTATGCAATGAACGAGCTGGGGAACGACTGGAACAAGCCCTATAAAAAATCGGCCCGTGTGGTCGGTGACGTAATCGGTAAATATCACCCGCATGGCGACATCGCCGTGTATAACACCATCGTCCGGATGGCGCAGGATTTCTCCATGCGCTACATGCTGGTCGACGGTCAGGGCAACTTCGGTTCGGTGGACGGCGACAACGCCGCGGCCATGCGTTACACCGAAGTGCGGATGGCGCGCATCTCCCACGAGCTGCTGGCCGATCTGGACAAAGAGACCGTGGACTGGGTGCCGAACTACGACGGTACCGAGATGATCCCGGCTGTCATGCCCACCAAGGTCCCCACCTTGCTGGTCAACGGCTCCTCCGGTATCGCGGTGGGCATGGCGACCAACATCCCGCCTCACAACCTCACCGAGATTGTCAACGGTTGCCTGGCGCTGATCGAAAACGGCGACCTCACCATTGACGAGCTGATGACCCATGTCACCGGCCCGGATTTCCCCACCGGCGGCATCATCAACGGTCGTTCCGGCATCGTGCAGGCGTACCGTACCGGTCGCGGCTCCGTCTATGTGCGGGCCAAGGCTGAAGTGGAGGTGGACGAGAAGACCAGTCGCGAGACCATCATCGTTCACGAGATCCCCTATCAGGTGAACAAGGCTCGCCTGATCGAGAAGATCGCCGAGCTGGTCAAAGAGAAGAAAATCGAGGGCATCAGCGCCCTGCGCGATGAGTCCGACAAAGACGGCATGCGCATCGTCATCGAGATCAAGCGCGGCGAGTCCGGCGAGATTGTGCTGAACAATCTCTACAAGCACACCCAGATGCAGACCACGTTCGGCATCAACATGGTGGCGCTGGACAACAACCAGCCCAAGGTGATGAACCTCAAAGAGATCCTGGATGCGTTCCTGCTGCACCGCCGTGAAGTGGTGACCCGCCGGACCGTGTTCGAGCTGCGCAAGGCGCGGGATCGGGCGCACATCCTGGAAGGGTTGGCGGTGGCATTGGCCAACATCGACCCCATCATCGAGCTCATTCGCCACAGTGCGACCCCGGCGGATGCGAAAGCCGCCCTGGTAGCCAAGGGCTGGGAGCTCGGCAACGTGGCCGCCATGCTGGAAAAAGCGGGCGACGACGCGGCTCGCCCCGAGTGGCTGGAGCCGGAGTTCGGCATCCGTGAAGGGCAGTACTTCCTGACCGAGATCCAGGCCCAGGCCATCCTTGACCTGCGTCTGCACAAGCTGACCGGCCTCGAGCACGAGAAGATCCTGGAAGAGTACCAATCTCTGCTGGATCTCATCGCCGAGCTGCTGCACATCCTGGCAAGCCCGGAACGCCTGATGGAAGTGATCCGTGACGAGCTGCTGGCCGTGCGCGAGCAGTACGGCGACGAGCGTCGCACCGAGATCAGCATGTCCAGTGCCGAGATCAACATCGAAGATCTGATCACCCCGGAAGACGTGGTCGTTACCTTGTCTCACCAGGGCTATGTGAAGTATCAGCCGCTCTCCGATTACGAGGCCCAGCGCCGCGGTGGTCGTGGCAAGTCGGCCACCCGGATCAAGGAAGAGGACTTTGTGGAGCGTCTGCTGGTGGCCAACACCCACGACACCATTCTGTGCTTCTCCACCCGTGGCAAGGTCTACTGGCTCAAGGTGTATCAGCTACCGGAAGCGTCCCGTGGCGCCCGCGGTCGTCCGATCATCAACCTGCTGCCGCTGGATGAGGGTGAGCGCATCACCGCCATCCTGCCGGTGAAAGAATATGACGCCGACAAGTATGTCTTCTTCGCCACCGCCAACGGCACCGTGAAGAAGACCAGCCTGTCTGACTTCAGCCGTCCGCTCTCCTCCGGTATCCGTGCCATCAACCTCAAAGAGGGTGATGAGCTGATCGGGGTGGACATCACCGATGGCAGCAACGAGATCATGCTCTTCTCCGATGCGGGCAAGGTGGTTCGCTTTGCGGAAGGCAGTGGTCGTGCCGATGCCGATGCCACTGACGAAGTCGACACCGACGACGACGCCGGCAACGACGATGACGGCAGCGACAACGGCGAAGGCACCGAAAGCAAAGGCACCTTCAAGGGCGTACGTCCCATGGGTCGTACCGCTGCCGGTGTGCGCGGCATCAAGCTGGGCGCCGGTGACAAGGTGGTCTCCCTCATCGTGCCCCGTGGTGATGGTGCCATCCTCACCGCCACCGAGAACGGTTACGGCAAGCGTACCGCGCTGGACGAGTACCCGACCAAGAGCCGTGGTACCCAGGGCGTCATCTCCATCAAGGTGGATGAGCGCAACGGCAAGGTGATCGATGCGATCCAGGTCGAAGATACCGACCAGATCATGCTGATCACCAACGGCGGTACCCTGGTTCGTACCCGGGTGTCCGAGGTGAGCGTCATCGGCCGCAACACCGGCGGTGTGCGTCTGATCCGTACCGGTGAAGACGAGACCGTAGTCGGCCTGCAGCGCGTTGCCGAGAGCGACGAAGAGGAAACCGAGGCCCTGGCTGTTGAAGGGGAGGTGTCTGAAGGCACCGACACCGCAGCGGACGCTGGCGCCGTCGATACCGGGGAGGCGGGCGACGAGTAATCGTCCCCCTTTGTCCGGTGCAAAAGAGCGACCTTGATGGTCGCTCTTTTTTTGTCCGCCTCACCGCAGGCTCTCCCCGTCCTTGTGCTTGCCCAGCAGCTCTCTTCTCTGCTGCCCGGCTCCGTCTGCCGTGCATGCAGCCCTGCCTGCCACGGCGTCATCTTCCTGATATGCAGGGTTGGTCCCATCGCATCAACACGATTCCTTCACTCGACTGTCATGGCCCTGTCATGACGGCCAGCCATGCTGCCTGCGTTGAATGAGGCCACCACAGAGGCAGGCATCGCTTGCCAGGAGCACTGTTATGACGAGCTGGGTAATGTGGGAGATCTGGTGGAGCCGGATGTGGGGAGGGCAGGAGAAGGTGCGCCTTAGGGTGGATGAGGAGGAGGTGGCGCACGAGCCATCCCGCCTGCCTGCGGAGCTGATTGCACGGCGCCACCCAGCGGGGAGCTGCCCGCCGAGACCACGGAGCTGACGGCGCTCAGAACAGACGCAACTGCTCGCCCGGGCGGATGAAGGCGGCCGTATTGAGTGCTATATGGCGCTTGCCCAGTTGCAGCCGCCTGCTGATCAGGCGAAAGCGCTGGGCGAGCAGGTCGGCAAACTGTCCTTCACCTCGCATGCGGCTACCAAAGGTGGCGCTGTTGAGTGCGCCACCCCGGCTTGCCCGCAGCTAGTTGAGGATCGCCTCTTTCTGGCCGGGATAGTGCGTATCGAGCCAGTCGCAAAAGAGGGTGGTGAGCTCGTGGGGCAATCGCAGCAAGATGTAATCCGCACAGCCCGCCCCGGCGTCGACGGCGGCCTTGATGATCTGTTCCAGTTCCTGCTCGTTGAGCCTGGGGATCATGGGGGCGGCGAGCACGCCGACCGGCACACCGGCCTTGGCCAGTCGTTCGATCACCTTGATCCGCCCAACCCCCGTGCTGGCCCTGGGCTCCAGCTGTCGCCTCAACGTCTCATTGAGGGTGGTGACCGACACCATCACCTGGCATAACCCTTCCCGGGCCAGCTCGGTCAGCAGATCGAGGTCGCGCAGGATCATGGCGCTCTTGGTGATGAGCCCTACTGGATGGCGATGAGCCAGCATCACCGTCAGGAGTTCGCGAGTCAGGCGATAGTGGTGCTCGATGGGTTGATAGGGATCGGTATTGGCCCCCAGCACGATGGTTTGTGGCTGATAGGCTGGCTTGGCAAACTCCCGTCGCAGCAGCTCGGCAGCATTGATTTTGGCAAACAGCTTGCTCTCGAAATCCAGCCCGGGGGAGAGCTCAAGGTAGGCGTGGCTGGGTCTGGCATAGCAGTAGATGCAGCCATCTTAAATGCGAAAGGGGACTCCCTCCGACGTAGGTGGGAGGGGAATTTCGCCGGGGCGTCAGCCCCGCTGGTTTTGAATGTATTGCTTGATCACCTCCAACGGTGCTCCGCCGCAAGAGCCCGCAAAGTAAGAGCGT
>NZ_JAGKRH010000190.1:37941-38240 GCF_017939245.1 Aeromonas sp. PrichA-15
GGCGTGATGCAGATCCCCCAATATCGGCTTTCGATACTTGGTGATAAACACCAAATGTACGTGCAAAACGTAGGTCGCATGGCGTGATTTATTAATTTTAGTGAATTGCATTCTGTCACTCAATCGGGCTTAATAGATATGGCAATAATGCTACACACTGAGCGCTAAATGCAAATTCTGAAAGCCTACAAATTCCGACTCGAACCGACAGCCCAACAAGCGCAACGCCTGCGCCAGTTGGGCGGTTGTGCTCGTTATGTCTGGAATCACGGGCTGGCAGAAACCAAACGCATTCTGGA
>NZ_JAGKRH010000191.1:0-8307 GCF_017939245.1 Aeromonas sp. PrichA-15
TCGCCCGCTTTCGCTGCGCCTGTAATGCAGCGGGTCAGCCGGTCGGTGAGTGGCAACGGGTAATTGTCGGGGCCTACGTCAACCACGGTAGTAATGACAAGCCGGATTGGAGTAGTCACACCTGAGCCACGGCCACCAGCACACACCCATGCTCCCATACAGCCCCTCACTCCGAGGGGCTGTTTGCATTTGAAGGAAGCCCAACCATGCACGACCTGCGTGATTACAAGACCCTGACCGCTCGGCAGATCACCACTGCCATCGGTCAGCTCAACCACAACACCGCGCCGAAGATAATGACCCACCTGGGATTGCGGGCCAGGCAGCCGCAACCACTCGGTAATGGCCGTAGTAGAGCCAAAGCCCTCAAGCTGCTGCGCAGAGTCAAGAAGGCCCACAAGGCGGGGCGTATCCCGTTTGAACTTACAGTGACCGCCTGCCGCATCGACCGGGGTAGCCATCAGGCTGACCGCTACTACTACGACCGGACGCTACTGGCTCAAGGTTGGCAGCAATACGATACCGAGGAAGACGCCTGGTACTTCGGTATCTGGATTAATACCGAGAAGCTGGAGACCTTTACCTATGCCGAGGGAGATACCAGCCATGTGATTGCGCCAAACGTCGAGGCGTTTCGCGCTGAATTGGCGCGGCTATACCACTACCACCCACAAGCCCCGGCGTTTATCAGTATCGACCCCGAGGCCAACACTGTGACCCACCACGTTGAAAGCAAGCCGGAGGTATGAAATGGCCAAACACATCACCATCAAGGTGCCCGGCAAACATCCGCAAACCGGCGAGCTCACTACCTTCGAGCTCAAGGGGCAGCGCATGGATATCGACATCGGCGGACAAGCTGTGCCCTTTCTCATTCACGGGAGGGGCATCGGTACGTCGCTCACTCACATCCCAAGCGGCTACCGCATCGCATTGCTCGGCGGCTGGCTCACTGCGCGTTACGCAATCCCTGAGAATAAGCCCAGCAGAGCGACCTGCGCTCAAATGGCCATCGCCCGGCTGGTGGCTCAATACGGCTCGCGGCACCTGCTAGACCGGCTCAATTGCAAGCCGGTTATCAATGAGATGGCTGACTGCGCTCGTTGACGCCCTACTGTCTCCGCTCATCCACAAACAACATAAAGGGCCAGCCCTCAAAGGCTGGCCCCTTGCATCATTGGAGTCACCGAACATGACCCGTCTTATCACCGGACTCGAGGTGCATCGCTATGCCCCCGAGCTCAACAAACTGCACCTGCGAAACCGTCAGACACTACCCGCTCCCGGCATCACCACCATCAAGCAAGCCAAAGCCCGCCTGTTTGCTCGTTGGCAACCTGGGCATCAGGTGACCATCACCGTGAGCCATCCCGACTACATCAATCTTTCTCGGCTCTACCGGGGGCGGCTGACAAACCTGACCGAACTCCCTGAGCACCTGACCAGACTACGCCAGCGCCACAACGTGCCCGGCACCTGCATCGACATTCAACTGAGGTATCGCTAATCATGACCACGACAACCACCCACACCAACAACCAACACCCCGTAGCGCCAGACCACCCCACTCGGATTTTTGCACAGTGGGGTTTGCCCCATACCGTGACGCCACGCTTTGGCGCTCGTCTGATACAGAGTCGCTACCGGCTCGATTTTCTATCCGATCGGGCCAGTCTGATCGGTGAATGGAGTGAGACGCAGATAGCCAAGCTCGACCTGGCTTTCCCGGAGATCATCAAGGCTCTGGAAGCCAAGCTGCTAACCGGCGAGCTGGATGCTCAACGTCAGCACTGCATCACTATCCAGCACGGCGGCTTTACCTGCGAAGCCGACACCCTCGGTAGCCATGGCTATGTCTATATCTGTATTTACCCTGCGGCGAGCATGGACGCCAATCCTGACCGCAAGGCGTGACCACACATCCGCTTGTGGTAACATTTTTAAACCTACTCGTCCGTGATAAGTGGGTGGGTCTTGGGGAAGGCCAATTCATGACCTTCCCTTTTTTTGGTGACGCTGTTTTTTTTGAGGTTGCTCCCAGTGACTTCGATACCAACTGGCCCCAAGTAGGTCGCTGTGACAAGATAAGCCCCTGTTTTATCTCGATCTGGTTGCCCGATGAAAGAAACCCTGCCCAGCTATGAAGCCATGATGCCTGCCGTGCTCAAGGTATTGGCCGATGGTGTCGCCCGCTCTCTACGTGAGGTATTCGAGCGGGTTTGCCAGCACTACGCCTTTACTCCGGAGCAGTTGGCTGACACCTTGCCCAGTGGTCGCCAAACCACGCTGCGCAGCCGGGTTGGCTGGGCCAAGACCTATCTGGTCAAGGCAGGACTCATCGAGCAACCCAAGCGGGGCATTTGCCTTATCACCGAACGGGGTAAGGCGGCGCTAGTCTCGGGACATACTATCGACAACCGCTATCTGGCCCAATTCAACGAGTTCGTGGCGTTTACCCTGGCCTCCAGTGAGAGCGCAGGCAATACGCAACAAGCCATAGCGATCCCGACAGACACGCCAACACCAGAGCAGGCCAGCACCCCTCAAGAGCAGATTGAGCAGGCACTATCTGCCATCAATCGCTCCCTTGCCGATGACCTGCTTGCCGAGATCTTGGGCCTTTCCCCTCGTTTCTTTGAACAGCTGGTGGTCGATCTGATGGTGGCCATGGGCTATGGCGGCAGCCAGCAGGATGCCGCCCGCACCACCCGTTACCAAAGCGATGGCGGCATCGATGGCATCATCAAGGAAGACCGGTTGGGGCTCGACTCCATCTACCTGCAGGCAAAGCGCTACACCGACAAAACCGTGGGGCGTCCCGAGATCCAGTCCTTCGCGGGGGCGCTGGATCTGCACAAGGCCCGCAAGGGGGTCTTTATCACCACCTCCAGCTTTAGCCGTGAGGCGCAGGAGTATGTCGGACTGATTGAGAAGCGCATCGTGCTGATCGACGGTGCCCGTCTTGCCGCCCTGATGATCGAATACGGCGTCGGCGTCACTACCCGCCAGACCCTCACCATTAAAACCCTGGATTCAGATTACTTTTTGGAAGAATAAATCGTGGCTAAACCAGCCCTAATACCCCCACCGATTAAATGCCAGCGGCATCTTGTTGAGCTTCTCGCGATGCTCGCGCCAGTTGGGCAGATGGGTATCCATCAGTGTGATAAATCGCTGGTTATGTTTGCGCTCTAACAGGTGAACCAGCTCGTGCACCACAATAAATTCCAGGCATTCAGGGGGCTTCTTGACTAATTCGAGGTTGATCCAGATGCGGGATGTATCTGTTTTGCAGCTCCCCCACATGGTCTTCATCCGTTTGATACCGACAAACGAAGGGGTGACGTTGAGCAAGGCCTGCCACTTGGCCATCAATATCGGCAGCCGCTGGCGTAGCAATTGGCGATACCAGCCCAGTAGCAAGGCTTCTCGCTTCGCGGCGTCATAATGAGCGGGAACCCGCATCCGGATCCACCCCCCTTGTAGCTTGACGCTGTGCGCTCCCTCAACCGGGATCACCTCCAATCGATAGCCCCGTCCCCAAAGGTAGTGCGTCTCGCCGCTGCACATCTGGCGCTCGCTCTGACGTGGCTGCGCCTGAAAGTGGGCCTGTTGCTGCCGGATCCACGGCAAGCGTCTGACCACGGCCATTCTGATGGCCGTCTGTGACAGCGACGCCGGGGCCGAGACGCGCACGCGACCATCAGGGGGCAGCACATTGATGTGCAGGTTCTTGATCCCCTTATGCTGCAACTCCAGCGTGAGCTCACCAATGGTGATCAGGGGCATCAGTGGTACTCCTGCTGCGCTTTCACCAGCTCCATCACCTCGGCAACGGTCACATCGTATCCCTTGGTTTCTTCGGCAATGGCAAACGCGATCTCCCGCTCCTTGAAGCGATCGCCATACCAATCGGCCTTCTTGGTATAACGCACGGCGGTATCAATCCTGTCCACCAGCAGCTCATCCTTGCCCAGATTGTCATAGAGTGCCCGTTTGGCTGCCGTGTCTATGCTCTCTGGGTAGGCGCTCTGGCTATGGCTCTGTGGATATTTCACCTGCTTGGCCAGCTCGCGGACCTTTTCCAGATACTCCTGATAGGAGATGGCCTGCTGGCGGCGCAGATCGATCAGCTCATCGAGCAGCACCGACATCCTCTCGTAGTATTTGGGGTTGACCGGGTTCTCATCGACGATGGTCCGGCGCACGTTGTTTTCAATCGCCTCGGCCATCGACTCCTGATTGTCGCGCATCTCCTTGGGCAACCCATCCAGCGCCTCGGGGCCGCGCTGGATAATGAGCTCCAGCAGCCCCAGCTCCTCAAAGTCCATCAGCGTCTCGCTGGGGTCGGCATCCACCCACAGATCCAGCATCTGGCGCATGCCCGGCTCGAACTGCTTCATATCCACCAGATCACCACTGGCCAGCTTGATCTCATCCCGGACCTTGGCGAAGTGTTCGACCTCCTGCTTGATCGAGGCGGCCTGCGAGGCGCTGTAACCCGCCTCCTCCAGCTCACCCGCCAGATTGGTAAAGGCGCGGATCAACTTGGCCACCAACTGATAGAGGGTCAGCCGCAATGCCTCTTTCTCGCTCAACGTCTCTTCATCGGCTCCCGGCTCACAACAGAAATAATGCTGATAATCGAGTTGCGACTTGGGCGCCTTCACCGGCTCACACAAGGCACGGACGGCTTCCAGAGCGTTATCCAGATCCTCTTTGGCCTGGGCCAGTCGATCCTTGAGCAGCCCGGCCACATCCTCCTTGTCATAACCCGCGAAGGCCTCGGCCGTATAGTCGTTGACCGTCTTCTCCAGCGACTTGAACAGGTCTTTGTAATCGATGATGTAGCCGTACTCCTTGTCGTCACCATCCAGCCGATTCACCCGACAGATGGCTTGGAACAGGTTGTGATCAGCCATCTTCTTGTCGATATAGAGGTAGGTGGCAGAGGGGGCATCAAAACCGGTCAGCAGCTTATCCACGACAATGAGCAGCCGCATCTGGCCCGGCTCTTTGATAAAACGCTGCTTGACCAGTTTTTCAAACTCTTCGACCCGCTTAGCCGCCTCATCCTCCGGCTGCTCGAAATAGTCGGCCAGCATCTTGCGATAGATGTTGTACTTGGCCAGCTTCTCCGTCAGCCCCTCGCCCGTCTCCTCGCCCTTGATCTCGCTGGCATTGGGTTGGTAACTGGTGACGATGGCGCACTTGCCAGCAAAACCGGCCTGGCTGAACATCTCGTAACTTTTGCAGGCTTGATAGACGCTGGCGCAGACCAGCATGGCATTGCCACGACCATCGGCCAGCCGGGGCTTGCGCTCGAAGTCGAGCAGAATATCGGCCACTATCTGCTCCAGCCGCGAACGACTGGAGAGCAGCTTCTGCATTGAGGCCCACTTCTGTTTAAGCTGCTGCTTGCCCAGCCGCGAGAGATCCTTGGTCTTGGTATCGAACCACTCATCCACTTTTTTCTGGGATTTGACCCGCTGATCGATATCCCGCGCCTCGTAGCGCAGATCCAGCACCACGCCATCACTCACCGCCTCGTTGAACTTGTAGGTGTGAATGTAGGGGCCAAAGACCTCGATGGACTTTTTTTTGTCCTGCTTCATCAGCGGTGTGCCGGTAAAACCGATAAACAGCGCCTCTGGCAACAGGCTCTTCATGGCCCCATGCAGCTTGCCGGACTGAGTGCGGTGGCACTCATCGACAAACACAAACAGCTGCCCCTTGGGGCTGAAGTCCGAGGGCAAACTGCGGCGCATATCAGCAATAAAATCATCCGAGCTGCCATCATCTTCGTCATCCGACTCGCCTTCTGGCGTGCGACCGAACTTGTGTACCAGCGAGCAGATAAGCCAAGGGTTATGGGCATGCAGACGGGTCACCAGATCGGCACCGCTTTTGGTGCGCAGGATCTCCTCCTCCACCCCACTGAATACCTTCTCGATCTGCTCATCGAGTTCGGTACGGTCGGTGATGATAAGCACCCGACTGTCGGTCACATTTTCGCGGATCCACTTGGCCAACCAGACCATGGTCAGGCTCTTGCCGCTGCCTTGGGTGTGCCAGATGATGCCGCCATCCCGGCGGCGGATATAGGCCTTGGCGGCACGGATGCCGAAATACTGGTTATGGCGGCAGGTTTTCTTGGTGCCCGCATCAAACACGATAAAGTCGTGGATCAGCTCCAGAAAGCGCGCCTTACTGCACAACTGCGTCAGATGCTGGTCCAGCAGATTGGCACCCGGCAGATCGACATGGTCGGAATGGATTGGATCGGCTGGCTCTTTCCACTCCAGATAGTATTTCTCGTGGGTTTCGATAGTGCCGTAGCGCACCCCTTGGGTGTCGTTGCCCGCCATCACCAGCTGCATGGTGGTGAAGAAGTTACGGATAAAATCCTTCTTCTGGTTATCCAGGTTCTGGTGGATACCTTCGGAGACAGAGACGGTAGATCGCTTGAGTTCAATGACGCCAAGGGCAATGCCGTTGACATAGAGCACCAGATCCGGCCGTTTCTTATGCTCGCCTTTGACCGTCACCTCTTCGGCAATGGCAAAGTCGTTGGCCTGCGGATTGGTCCAATCGATCAACCAGACAGTCTGGTTCTGCTCGCCAGCCCCGACTTTTTCTTTCACGCCATAACGCAGCAGGCGATAGACCTCCTTGTTGGCGTCATAGAGGAGGCGCCCTTCGCCCAGGCTCGCCGCCCGATCCAGTTGCCTGAGTACCTTGGGGATCAGCGCCGCGTCCACACCACGCCCCACCAGCCATGCGGTCAGCAGTTCCGGCTCGACATTACGGTTGTTCTCCCGTGTATGCCAATCCCCCAGATAGCGATAGCCCAGCTCCGCTTGAAATAACTTGATGACGCGGTTCTGGGTTGCCCGCTCCCGTTGGCCGACTGAAATCATGCTCTCTATCCCTGTTATTCTCTCAAGCCGCCGCGACAACCGCGCAGCCGCTCTTATTTGTTACACCCACTTCGTTACACCAATCCCTGCTGCAAACGGGTCAAGGCGATCTGCAGACTGCGATCATCAAACAGCCGCGCCTTGCGCTCACCCCACGGGGTTCCCGCTGGCCAGCGATGCAACCCCTCTCGCAGCGCGCTCAGCGTCGGCGCACAGCCCTCTTCGGCTATCAACCAATCGACCGTGGCCAATAACTCCATGCCATAGGGCGACTCAAAACCGTCGATTAACGCGGTCGTCTGCTCCAGTATCGATAAAAATGCTTTGGCCTCGGTATGGAGATAAACGGCAAGCTCTTGTTTTTTGGCCTCATTAAACCAGATGACATCAAACGGCTTGCTATCCGGGATGCGCTTGTCGGACTGCAGATAACTGCCGTCCATCGCATTGAGCAGATGAGTCAGATTGTTGGCATAAGGGCCATAACGATGGGCCTTAAACTGCAACTGCAACGGATCCCCCAGCGGGTTGCGGCCAATGACCCGAGCCAGAAACCAGGCCAGCTTCTGGATTTCCAGCAAGCTGCACTCCATCCCTAAAAACCAGTAGCGACGTACCAGTTCAGCAATCAGGGCCCGAGCCGGAGTCAGCTCCGCCACCCCGCCGCGCTTGGCCACATTTTGGTATTGGCTACTGGGCTCATAGAGCAGGATATCGATATCCAGATCGCCCAGTGCCGTTTCAATCGCCTGTTTGACCTCTGGCCAAGGCAGACCACCGTTGCCAGCCCCCAGCGGCGGAATGGCAATCGAAGAGACCTGCTGCGCCTGTAACCAGGCCCGCAGATCCTGCAAACCATCCTGGATCCACGCCATCTGTGCCGGATTGCGCCAGTGCTGTTTGGTCGGAAAATTCACGATCCAGCGCGGCCCCAGCAGCTCACCCGTCTGGGTAATAAACATCTTGCCGGTGACGACATCACCCTGTTTGCACGCCTCGGCATAGGCGCGCATATTGGCCGGGAACCGCTCCTTGAACATCAAGGCGATCCCCTTGCCCATGACACCGACGGTGTTGACGGTATTCACCAGCGCTTCCACCGGAGCATCCAGCAGATTGCCTGTTGTATATCGAATCATCTGAAATACCACCCATCACGGACATAGACGGGGCGCGCGACCCCGACCCGATTCATGCATTGTTCCACGCGGTTCTTTATCTCTTCGTTGTAACACACCACGCCGTAAGTATTCACCGGAACAGTATTGACACAGGAAAAATGAGACGATCGTCTCTTGATCCCACTTTCCTGCTTGCTTGATCCTGCTCCTTAGATACGCTCCCCCCATGAGCAAAAACACCATGCATTCCGCGGGAATGCCCACCA
>NZ_JAGKRH010000192.1:0-4213 GCF_017939245.1 Aeromonas sp. PrichA-15
TGCGCTTGTTGTTCGGTCGGTTCGAGTCGGAATTTGTAGGCTTTCAGAATTTGCATTTAGCGCTCAGTGTGTAGCATTATTGCCATATCTATTAAGCCCGATTGAGTGACAGAATGCAATTCACTAAAATTAATAAATCACGCCATTCGGCCTACGTTTTGCACGTACACTTGGTGTTTATCACCAAGTATCGAAAGCCGATACTGGGGGATCTGCATCACGCCTCCTTCGGTCAGTGTGCAGCAGAGGTTTGCAGAGATTTTGGTGCGGAACTGAAAGAGTGTGACGGAGAGGCTGATCATGTTCACATGCTGATAGGGGAGCCCGCAGAATTCGGAAAAAATCGTACGCTAAGGTTTTCCGGGCATCCGTAGGGGCCGAAACTTCCCGTCTTCCAGTCTGCGGCTCTGCCGCCAGACGTAATCGCCGGTTAGGTTGATGTGCTCCCAGCCCAGCGGCGACAGGAATTGCAGCAGCTCGCCGTCCACCGGCTTGCCGGCCTCGACCAACCCCTGGGTGGCGCGCTCCAGGTACACCGTGTTCCACAGCACGATAGCCGCCGTCACCAGGTTGAGGCCGCTGGCCCGGTAGCGCTGCTGCTCGAAGCTCCGATCCCTGATTTCCCCAAGGCGGTTGAAGAACACCGCCCTGGCCAGCGAGTTGCGCGCCTCACCTTTGTTCAGGCCGGCATGCACGCGGCGGCGCAGTTCAACACTTTGCAGCCAGTCCAGGATGAACAGCGTGCGTTCGATCCGGCCCAGTTCGCGCAGGGCGACAGCCAGGCCGTTCTGACGCGGATAGCTGCCGAGCTTGCGCAGCATCAGCGAGGCGGTAACGGTGCCCTGCTTGATCGAGCTGGCCAGGCGCAGGATGTCGTCCCAATGAGCGCGCACGTGCTTGATGTTCAGGGTGCCACCGATCAGCGGGCGCAGCGTCGGGTAGGCCTGCACGCCCTGCGGCACGTACAGTTTGGTTTCGCCGAGGTCGCGGATGCGTGGCGCGAAGCGGAAGCCCAGCAGGTGCATCAGGGCGAAGACGTGATCGGTGAAACCGGCCGTGTCGGTGTAGTGCTCCTCGATCCGCAGATCGGACTCGTGATACAGCAGGCCGTCGAGCACATAGGTGGAATCTCGGACGCCGACATTCACCACGCGTGTGCTGAACGGCGCGTATTGGTCGGAGATGTGGGTGTAGAACAGCCGTCCTGGCTCGCTGCCGTACTTCGGGTTGACGTGCCCGGTGCTCTCACCCCGGCCGCCAGCGCGGAAGCGCTGGCCATCGGAGGATGAGGTGGTGCCGTCGCCCCAATGGGCAGCGAAGGCATGGCGGTACTGGTGATTGACCAGCTCGGCCAAGGCCGCCGAATAGGTTTCATCGCGGATATGCCAGGCTTGTAGCCAGGACAGCTTGGCGTAGGTCAGGCCGGGGCTCGACTCGGCCATCTTGGTCAGTCCGAGGTTGATTGCGTCACCGAGGATCGCGGACAGCAGCAACGTCCTGTCTTTGGCCTCAGCCCCGTCCTTCAGGTGGGTGAAGTGGCGGCTGAAGCCCGTCCAGTCGTCCACGTCCATCAGCAGTTCGGTGATCTTGATGCGCGGCAGTAACTGGCTGGTCTGGTCGATCAGCGCCTGCGCCCGATCCGGCACCGCCGCATCCAGCGGTGTGATCTTCAACCCGGACTCGGTGAGGATGGCATCGGGCAGCTCGTTGTCCTTGGCCAAGCGGGTGACGGTGGCCAACTGCTCGTCCAGCAGCTGCAAACGCTCTTCCAGGTACTGGTCGCTGCTCGGGTTGATCGCCAGGGGCAAGGCCTGATCCCGCTTGAGCGCGGTGAACTTCTCTGCCGGCAGCAGGTAGTCGTCGAAGTCGCGGAACTGCCGCGAGCCCTTGACCCAGATGTCGCCGGAGCGCAGGGCGTTCTTTAGCTCGGACAGCGCGCAGATTTCGTAGAAGCGCCGGTCGAGGCCTTCCGGGGTGATCACCAGCGGCTTCCAGCGAGGCTTGATGAAAGCAGTGGGGGCATCGGCCGGCACCTTGCGCAGGTTGTCGGCGTTCATCTGGCGCAGGGTCTGCACGGCTGCCAGTACACCTTGCGCGGCCGGAGCGGCGCGCAGTTCCAACACATCCAGCAAGGCCGGCGTGTAACGGCGCAGGGAAGCGAAGTTCTCGCCGACCAAGTGCAGGTGGTCGAAACCCTCCGGCCGGGCCAGCAGCTCGGCTTCGCTGACGCTCTCGGTGAACTCGTCCCAGGGAATCACCGCCTCGATGGCGGCATAGGGGTCGCTGCCGGCTTCCTTGGCCTCCAGCAGCGCCTGGCCGATCTTGGAGTACAGGCGCACCTTGTCGTTGATCGCCTTGCCCTGCTTCTGGAACTGCTGCTGATGCTTGTGCTTCGCGCCGCTGAACAGCTTGACTAGGATGCGGTCGTGCAGATCCACCAGCTCATCAATCACGGTTGCAGTGCTCTCCAGCACCACGGCGGCCAGGGTCGCATAGCGCCGCTGCGGCTCGAACTTGCCGAGGTCTTTGGGCGTCATCTGCCCACCCTCGCGGGCCAGCTTGAGCAGGCGGTTCTGGTGGATGTGCCGGCCAAGGCCTTCGGGCAAGTCCACCAGCTGAAATGTCTTCAGCCGTTCGATGTGCTCAAGCATGTGCCGAGAGTTGGGTTTCAGCGGTGCCTGCCGCAGCCAGGTCAACCAGGTGATGCTGCTGCCGGCCTTGAGCTTAAGCAACTCGTCCAGCTTGGCCCGATGCGAGTCGGTGAGAGGTTCGACCAGGGCGCGGTAGACCCGCCGATTGGCCCGTGCAATGGCCTCCGAGCAAGCCCGGTCGATCACGCTCAACGCCGGCAGGATGCGTCGCTTCTGCCGCAGGCTCTCCAGCGCCTGGCCGGCCAGCAGCAAGCCCTTGTCGGTCTGCTGGGCCAGTTCGGTCAGCTCGCGCACCAAGGCGCGGAAGTCGGACAGGCCGAACGGGGCCAGTTGAAGGTAGGTGCGCAGTTCCTGGGCGTGCTCGCGACGGGTCACATCGCGCTCGCCGTACTTCGTCCAACTCGCCGGATCGGTCTGGACTTGCTTGGCCACCCACAGGATGACCGGTTCGGGCAGCTCGCTGTCAGTGCCCAACGCATAGCCGGGGTAGCGCAGCAGGCAGAGTTGCACCGCAAAGCCCAGACGGTTGGCGTCGCCGCGCCGCTGGCGGATCAGTGACAGGTCGGAATCGTTGAAGGTGTAGTAGCGGATCAGGTCATCCTGGCTTTCCGGCAGCGCAAGCAGGGTGTCCCGCTCCGTGGCCGAGAGGATCAAGCGACGCGGCATGTGTCAGTCGTCCGTGCGGAGGTACTGGTAGAGAGTTTCGCGGCTGATGTTGAACTCGCGGGCGAGCTGCGCCTTGGGCTCACCTGCCGCCGCCCGCTGCCGCAGGGTAACAGTCTGCTCGTCGGACAGGGCCTTCTTGCGGCCCCGGTACGCGCCGCGCTGCTTGGCCAGGGCGATACCCTCGCGCTGCCGCTCACGGATCAGAGCGCGCTCGAACTCAGCGAAGGCCCCCATTACCGACAGCATCAGGCTGGCCATCGGCGAGTCCTCGCCGGTGAATACCAGCCCCTCCTTCAAGAACTCGATGCGTACGCCGCGCTGGGTCAGCTTCTGCACCAGGCGGCGCAGGTCGTCGAGGTTGCGGGCCAGGCGATCCATGCTGTGCACCACCACCGTGTCGCCCTCGCGGACGAAGCTCAGCAGCGCTTCGAGCTGGGGGGCGCTGGGTGTCCTTGCCGGATGCCTTGTCGGTGAACACCTTGCTCACCTGGGTCTGTTCCAGTTGGCGTTCCGGGTTCTGGTCGAAGCTGCTGACCCGGACGTAGCCGATGCGGTGCCCCTGCACGATGTCTCCTTGGTTGAAGGCGGCTTATGTGCACTTTCTGTTCCGTTGCGCCCAAACCCCGTTTCTGTCAGGCTGAAATCTATAACCTTCGCGGGCATGTGTCAAAAAAATGCGAAAGATGACTCTATTCTGACGAAGCGGCGCGGCCTTGCCTGACATCCAGTTAGGGTATAGCCTAGCCGGACAGCAGGGCTGACGCATCAGTGTTTATACTTTGAACAACCCCATACATTCGAACAAATATTGTTCATTCAGACAGCAGAGCCTGCGCTTGTTGGCCATGCTTAGATTACGTGATTTGTTTTGCTTCAGCATGTTCAGTATCCACTGC
>NZ_JAGKRH010000193.1:0-13787 GCF_017939245.1 Aeromonas sp. PrichA-15
GTATAACCTGGCCAGAAGGAGGCAATATCAATATGATGCACGGCGACAGCAGGGTGATGGTGGTGGTGTGTTTGGCGACAACCAGTTTACCAGCACCCTGTCTGTCAACTTCCACTTTCCCAGGATCCCGCGAAGAACCTGAAAAAAGGGCGCCGCAGCGCCCTTTCATCTTATAACCGGAAGTTGCCGACCAGCTTGTCGAGCTCGCCGGAGAGCTGTTGCAGGCTGCGGCTGGACTCGGTCAACTGGTGGGCGATGTCGGCGGTCTCCATGGTGAGCTGGTTGATGTCCTCCACGTTGCGGTTGATCTCCCCGACCACGCTCGACTGCTCTTCGGTGGCGGTGGCGACCTGGATGTTCATGTCGCTGATCTGGGTGATGTGCCCGGTGATCTGGTCGAGGGCGCCGTTGGCCTCGTCGGCCTGGGTCACCACCCGCAGGCTCTGGTTGCGCCCCTGGGCCATGGCGCTGACGGCGCGGGCGCTCTGCTCCTGGAGGCTGTTGATCATGCCCTGGATCTCGGCGGTGGAGGCGGCGGAGCGGCTGGCGAGGTTGCGCACCTCGTCGGCCACCACGGCGAAGCCACGGCCCTGCTCGCCGGCGCGGGCAGCCTCGATGGCGGCGTTGAGGGCCAGCAGGTTGGTCTGCTCCGAGATGCTGCGGATGGTGTCGAGGATGCTGCCGATGGAATCGGTCTGGCTCGCCAGTGACTCGATGACCCCGGCCACCTGCTCGATCTCACCGGATAGGCCGACGATGCCGTGACGGGCCTGGGCGACGACCTGGGCCCCCGCATCGGCCTGCTCGTTGGCCTGCTTGGCGACGTCGGCTGCCAGGGATGCATTGCCGGCGATCTCGCTGACGGTGGCTCCCATCTCGTGGATGGCGGTAGCGACCTGGACGGTGCGATCCCGCTGGGCGGTGCAGTTGTGCTGGGTGAGCTGGGCCTTGGCGGCCACCTCGTTGGCGGTGGCGGCGAGCTGGCGGGAGTTGCTCGCCACCTGTTCGATGGAGCCGTGGATCTTGGCGACAAAGTTGTTGAAGCCGGTCGCCACCTGGGCCAGTTCGTCACGGCCATCGACCTTGAGGCGATGGGTGAGGTCGCCATCACCGCTGCCGAGTTCGCGGAACAGGCGGGCCAGTTCGTTGAGGGGGCGGCTCACGGAGCCCGCCAGGAGAACGCCGAGCAGCCCCATGCCGACGGCGATGGCCAGGCTGACCAGCACCATGTGCAGGCGCGCTCTGTCCAGTTCGGCATAAATCTCGGCCTCCGGCACCTGGGCCACCAGATACCAGTCGAGCAGGGGGATGTAGCTGCTGGCCAGGATCACGGGCTGGCCGTCGACCTCGGCACGGGTGGCGGCAAAGGGCTGCTTGTTGAGCAGGTTGGTGCTGCTGCCGCTGGCCAGCTGGGTCAGGTTGTCCCGATCGATGCGGGCGGCGTCGGGGTGCAGCTTCACCTTGCCGCTGCCGTCTGTCATGAAGACGAAGCCGCTGTCGCCGATGCGGAAGTTGGCGAGCATGCTGACCATGCTGTCGAGGGATTTGGCTAGGCCGGCGAGGCCGCGTCCGTCGAGCTGCTGGAAGTTGACGAACAGTTTTACCTCGCCATTGCTCTCCCGAAAGATGCTGAGCATCAGATCCTGGCGGCTCTTGGTGTAGTCATAGAACCAGTTGTCCTGCTCGTGGTTCAGGATGCGCAGAAAACCGTCCTGGTTGTAGTAGGCGGCACTCTGACGATCGGCGAAGGAGGCGGTGACCAGGCCATACTGGCTCGTCATGTCCTTGAGCTGGTTGATAAGGATGGACTCCTGCTCCTTGGGCATGCCGCGCTCGACCCAGTCCAGCACGAAGCGGTCGTTGGCAAGCTGTCTGGCGGCATTGGCGACCGAAGTGAGATCCTTCTCGATCTCCTTGCCGATGCGCTGGGTCAGGTTGGGCAGCTCCTGCTCGAACATGCGGTTCTCGATCAGCTGCTGGGCAGAACGCTGGCTGAAATAGCCCACCAGCAGGCAGGAGAGGGCCACGGCGAGGATGACGGTGGCCAGAATTTTCTGTTTCAGTGTCAGGCTTGCGAACATAAGGGTGACTCGGAAGTGTGAACCAGGGTTGAACTCATAATAGCGGCTGATTTGGCGCGCTCTTGAGGCGGCGGGGGCGTTTATTGTCGATTAACGTTTGCGCTCACACCCGGATTGGACTGGATTGGCGCCCGATTTTGCCGAGACATCGTTGCAAGCGGGGCGACCCCTCGCCAGCACCCCGGCTTGCGGTTAAAGTGCTTGCACTTATAGTAGGCTGCACCTGACTGGCGGCCTGCCCGCTCGACTCGCACCGGATTTATGGACTCTCATATGCGCATCTTTCATCGGGGATGGACCCACCTGCTCGTGCTCCTGCTGGCGACCCTGCCGTTCATGGTGGCGGCCGGAGCCAATGATCCCGCGCCTTCGGCCAGAAACCCGGGGGCAACCAAGATGGAGCGTCCGAGGATCGCCCTGGTACTGAGCGGCGGCGGGGCCAAGGGGTCGGCCCATATCGGGGTGCTCAAGGTGCTGGAGGCAAAGCACATCCCGGTGGACATCATCGTCGGGACCAGCATGGGCTCCTATGTGGCGGGCATGTATGCCATGGGGCTCAGCGCCGAGGAGGTGGAGCGCACGACGCTGGCCATCGACTGGAACAAGGGCTATCAGGACAAGGTGGGGCGCGACGAGCTATCCCTGCGCAAGAAGCAGCAGACCGAGAAGTACCAGCTGCGCACCGACATCGGGGTCAACGGTGACCAGACCCAGCTGCCGGACGGCTTCTTCCAGGGACAGTCCATGGCCAGCCTGCTGCGCCACGCCACCTCCAACCTGCCGGCGCAAAAGAGCTTCGACAACCTGCCTATCCCCTATCGCGCGGTGGCGACCGACATGGAGACGGTGACCCCCTTCGTGCTGGATCACGGCAGCCTCGCCAAGGCGATGCAGGCCTCCATGTCCATTCCCGGTGCCCTCAAGCCGGTGGACTGGGACGGCCGCATCCTGGCCGATGGTGGCACGGTCAACAACATGCCGGTGGACGTGGCCAAGGCCATGGGGGCCGACGTGGTGATCGCGGTGGACATCGGCGCCAAGCTGCGTACCCGGGAATCCTTGAAGTCGGGGCTGGCCATGATCGATCAGCTCACCACCTATATGACCCAGGTGGGGACCGAAAAGCAGAAGGCGCTGCTCGGCCCCAGGGACATCCTGCTGACCCCCGAGTTCGGCAACATGGGGATCGCCGACTTCGCCCTGATGCCGGAGGGGATCAAGATCGGGGAGGCGGTTGCCAACAGTGCAGCGGCCCGGCTCGATGCGCTCTCTCTCTCGCCCGCCGCCTACGCCGACTATCGCAACGGCAAGCTGAGCCGGCGCGCCGAGCGCAGCGGCCAGCCCGCCTACTACATCGACAAGGTGGAGATCATCAACAAGTCGCGCCTCTCCGACGACACGGTGCGGGCCATGCTGAACGTGCGTCCGGACAAGGTGCAGACCTACGAGAGCCTGGAGGCGGGGATCCGTCGCCTCTACGCCCTGGAGTCGTTCGATCGGATCACCTACGAGGTGGAGGAGCGGGACGGGGAGAACGTGCTGGTGGTGGACGCCAGCGAGAAGAACTGGGGGCCGGGTTATCTTAACTTCCAGCTCGGTTTCTCCGATGACTTCGAGAGCAGCTCCAACTACAACGTCGGCATGTCCTACACCCTGACCAACGTGAACGACTGGGGAGGCGAGTGGCTGACCGAGGCGTCCCTCGGGACCGCCAAGCACCTCAAGACCGACTTCTACACCCCGCTGGAGCCCTCCCAGACCTACTTCGGCGAGACGAGCCTGGCCTACGACAAGACCCAGCGACGCGTCTTCTTCCCGGAAGAGAGCAGGTCCTCGTCCGGGGTCAGCTATCTGGACTCCGAGTACAGCTTCACCAGCGTGGATCTCGCCGTCGGCTGGAATCGCCAGCCCTGGAGCCGCTTCTCCCTTGGGCTGGAGGGCAAGATCGGCAGCGTGGAGATCCAGAACCTCACCAACGCGGATGCCGATGCCTCAGCCTGGGGACCCTACATCCGCTTCGAGCACGACACCCTCGACAGCCGCTACTTCCCCTATCAGGGGGTCTACTGGGACATCAAGGGTGGCTACTCCTACGTCGATCTCGACCCCGCGGACGCGCCCTCCGAGCAGGCCGAGGGGGTGAATTACCGGCTGGTGATGATCAAGCCCTGGTCCTGGGACAGACACAGCCTCAACCTGATGCTGGAAGGGGGCGGCTCAAGCTCCCAGGAGACGGTACCACTGTTCGTGCAGGATCTGGGCGGGCTGTTCCGCATGTCCGGCTTCCAGCATTACCAGTTGAGCGGTCGCTACAGCCTGTTCGGCGGATTGCGCTACATCTACCGGGTGGCGGACAACGATTTCGGTGCCTTCAAGGCGCCCCTGTTCCTCGGGGGCTCCCTCGAGCAAGGGGGGGTCTGGGACAAGGGAGAGGACATCAGCATCGAATCCTCCTATACCTCGGGTTCCCTCTATATGGGGGTGGAGAGTTTCCTCGGTCCCATCTTCCTCGGCTATGGCGTGGCGGAGGGGGGGCACGACATGTTCTATCTGCAATTGGGCACTACGTTCCAATAAGGGCGAAATGCTGCCTTTTTGTTAACTCACCTTGGGTGGGCGGCTTGTCACTCTAAAAAAAACTAATAGGTTTATATGGTTATGCTGGTTTGATGAATAACTGCACAGGGTTTGGATTTTAATTAGTCGTTAAAACTTATATAGTGGGGGGCACCCTACGGGTGTCCCGCAAGGACGATCGCCGCGAGCTTGGGCGAACCCCAAAAAAAGACCAAAGAGGAATTAGTCGTGCTTGAAACATACCGTAAACACGTCGCAGAACGTGCCGCCGAAGGCGTGGTTGCCAAACCTCTGGACGCAGAGCAGGTCGCCGCCCTGGTTGAGCTGATCAAGAATCCGCCCGCCGGCGAACAGGACTTTCTGAAAGAACTGTTGTCCTCCCGCATTCCCCCGGGTGTTGATGAAGCGGCCTATGTGAAAGCCGGCTTCCTGACCGCCGTCGCCAAGGGCGAGGCCCATTCCCCCATCCTGACTGCCGCCGAAGCCGTCGAGCTGCTCGGTACCATGCAGGGTGGTTACAACATTCAGCCGCTGATCGACCTGCTGGACGATGCGACCCTGGCTCCTCTTGCCGCCAAGGGCCTCTCCCACACCCTGCTGATGTTCGACTCCTTCCACGACGTGGAAGAGAAGGCCAAGGCGGGCAATGCCCACGCCAAGCAGGTGCTGCAATCCTGGGCCGACGCCGAGTGGTTCCTGAACCGCCCGGCCCTGGCCGAGAAGATCACCGTCACCGTGTTCAAGGTTACCGGCGAAACCAACACCGACGATCTGTCGCCGGCGCCGGACGCTTGGTCCCGCCCGGACATTCCGCTGCACGCCCTGGCGATGCTGAAGAACGCCCGTCCCGGCATCACCCCGGACAAGGATGGCGTCATCGGTCCCATCAAGACCATTGATTCCCTGAAAGAGCAGGGCTTCCCGCTGGCTTACGTGGGTGACGTGGTCGGTACCGGCTCTTCCCGTAAATCCGCTACCAACTCCGTGCTCTGGTTCATGGGCGACGACATTCCGTTCGTGCCGAACAAGCGTGCCGGCGGCGTCTGCCTCGGTGGCAAGATTGCCCCCATCTTCTTCAACACCATGGAAGATGCCGGCGCCCTGCCCATCGAAGTGGACGTCTCCAAGCTGGAAATGGGCGATGTCATCGACATCTTCCCCTATGAGGGCAAGATCACCCGCCACGGCACCGACGAGGTGCTGGCCCGGTTTGAACTGAAGACCGAGGTGCTGATCGATGAAGTGCGCGCCGGTGGCCGCATTCCGCTGATCATCGGCCGCGGCCTGACCGACAAGGCCCGCGAAGCGCTGGGTCTGCCGTTCTCCACCGTGTTCCGTCGTCCGCAGCCGGTGGCCGATACCGGCAAGGGCTTTACCCTGGCCCAGAAGATGGTGGGCAAGGCATGTGGCGTTGAGGGCATCCGCCCGGGCACCTACTGCGAACCCAAGATGACCACGGTCGGCTCCCAGGACACCACGGGCCCCATGACCCGCGACGAGCTCAAAGATCTCGCCTGCCTCGGCTTCTCTGCCGATCTGACCATGCAGTCCTTCTGCCACACCGCGGCCTATCCCAAGCCCATCGATGTGCAGACTCACCACACCCTGCCGGACTTCATCATGAACCGCGGCGGTGTGAGCTTGCGTCCGGGTGACGGTGTCATCCACTCCTGGCTGAACCGCATGCTGCTGCCGGATACCGTGGGTACCGGTGGTGACTCCCACACCCGTTTCCCCATCGGTATCTCCTTCCCGGCGGGCTCCGGTCTGGTGGCCTTCGCCGCCGCCACCGGCGTGATGCCGCTGGACATGCCGGAATCCGTGCTGGTGCGCTTCAAGGGCGAGCTGCAACCGGGCATCACCCTGCGTGATCTGGTCCATGCCATCCCCTACGCCGCCATCCAGAAAGGGCTGCTGACCGTCGAGAAAGCGGGCAAGAAGAACATCTTCTCCGGCCGCATCCTCGAGATCGAAGGTCTGCCAACCCTCAAGGTGGAGCAGGCGTTCGAGCTGGCCGACGCCAGCGCCGAGCGTTCCGCCGCCGGTTGCACCATCAAGCTGGATAAAGAGCCGATCATCGAGTATCTGAAGTCCAACATAGTGATGCTGAAATGGATGCTGTCCGAAGGCTACGGAGACGTGCGCACCATCACCCGCCGCATCAAGGGGATGGAAGAGTGGCTGGCCAACCCGGTACTGATGGAAGCGGACAAGGATGCCGAGTACGCCGAAATCATCGAGATTGACCTGGCCACCATCAAGGAGCCGATCCTGTGCGCGCCGAACGATCCGGACGATGCCCGCCTGCTCAGCACAGTAGCTGGTGACAAGATCGACGAGGTGTTCATCGGTTCCTGCATGACCAACATCGGCCACTTCCGCGCCGCCGGCAAACTGCTCGAGAAGTATCAGGGCGAGCTGCCGACCCGCATGTGGATCGCGCCGCCCACCAAGATGGACAAGGATCAGCTGACCGAAGAGGGCTACTACGGCATCTTTGGTCGCGTCGGTGCTCGCATCGAAATCCCGGGCTGTTCCCTCTGCATGGGCAACCAGGCGCGGGTAGCGGAAGGGGCCTCCGTGGTCTCCACCTCCACCCGCAACTTCCCGAACCGTCTGGGCAAGGGTGCCAACGTCTATCTGGCTTCTGCCGAGCTGGCCGCGGTTGCCGCCATCATCGGCAAGATCCCGACCGTGGAAGAGTATCTGCAGTATGCCAAGACCCTGGACGCCACTGCGGCTGACACCTACCGCTACCTGAACTTCAACGAGATCGCCTCCTACACCAAGAAGGCCGATGCGGTGATCCTGCAGCAAGCTGTCTGAGACTCGCCGGTCTGACCACTGAAAATAACAATGCCGCGTCTCGACGCGGCATTTTCCATTTCAGGGGGCTGCGCGATAATGACCCGCCATGCCCAGCAACGGCGTCGTCGATTTGCCTGGTACGCGCGTTGCGCTTTCGTTGTCTGGCCATGATGGCCCCACCGTTTCCTGGTGGGCATTTTTATACCGCGGTACCTGCGAAGCGGGCCCGCGCATTGCGGCGTGGTTGCTATGTTTCTGTTCCGGATTGATCTGGCCCGCATGAAGTGGCGCCTTGGTTGTGCCCTGCTGGTGTTAGCCCTGCCCCTGGTGGTGGGAGGGTGGATGGTGCATGACAGCTACGAGCAGGAGCTGAAGAACGATGCCAGTGCGTCAGCCAGCAAGGCCAGAACCTTGCTGGAGCGCATGCTGGATCAGGCCGAGCGGGCCAACCTCGAGGTATTGCCGCTGGCCGGTCGCTCCTGCAGCGACAACCTGTTGCTGCTGCGCAAGCGGGTGGCGCTGGAGCCGTTCCTGCGCTCCATCAATCTGGTGCGACAGGGGATCATCAACTGCACCTCGCTGTTCGGGCCTGCCAGGGAAGTGGATGACGGCTCCCGCTACACGGATCGCAAGTTGCTGCTGATGAGCGGCAACCTGGTGCGCAAGAATCACCCCTTGCTGGTGGTGCGTCAGGAGCGGGGGCGTGATGCGGCACTGAGCGCCATTGACAGCAGCCAGCTCAGTTTCATGCTCACCCTGAGCAGCGATCCCAGCGAGCTGTTCTTGCAGGTGGGGTCCGCCTGGCTCGATGAGTCCGGCCACTTCCAAAGCGATCCGCCGAAACTGCACAGCAAGTTTGCCCTGATACTCGCCTCCCAGCGTTACCCCTTCACCATCCACGCCGGTTATGCCATGCCGATCTACTGGCGTGCCCTGTGGGAGGCTCGCCATCTGCAACTGATCTGGCTGGGAGCCAGTTCGCTGGTGCTCTCACTGCTGGTGTGGTGGCTGCTTGGGCGGCCGGGGGCCCTGACGGACGAGCTGAGACGCGGGCTGCGAGCCAGGGAATTTGTCCCCTATCTGCAACCGCTGATCGCCAGCAAGGGCGGCAAGATGGTGGGAGCCGAGGTACTGATGCGCTGGCAACATGCCACCGAGGGGCTGATCCGCCCCGATCTCTTCATCCCCCAGGCGGAAGAGTCTGGCCTGATCGTGCCCATGACGGTCAACCTGATGAAGACGGTGGCCAAGACACTCCACCCGGTACAGGAGCAGTTGCCCGAGGCGTTTCACATCAGCTTCAACATCAGTGCCATCCACTGCCGGGACCTCTCCCTGGTGACGGAGTGCCGCGACTTCCTCGGCCACTTCGTGCCGGGACGGGTGGTGCTGGTGCTGGAGCTCACGGAGCGGGAGCTGCTGGTGACCAGCCCGCAGACCCTCTCCCTGTTTCGCCAGCTCGACGAGATGGGGGTGCAGCTCGCCATCGATGACTTTGGCACCGGCCACTCCAGCCTCATCTATCTGCAGCAATTCCACGTGGACTATCTCAAGATCGACCGCTCCTTCATCGGCCGTATCGGGACGGAGTCCCTCTCCGAGCACATCGTGGACAACGTCATCGACCTTGGGGGACGGCTGGGTTTGTCCCTGGTGGCCGAAGGGGTGGAGACGGAGCAGCAGGCCGCCTATCTGAGAGGCAAGGGGGTCCAGTATCTGCAGGGATACCTGTTTGCCCGCCCCATGCCGATACGCCAGTTCTGCCGGGAGCTGACGGCGGGAGAGATACAGGTCGCCGCCGGGCGCACCGCCCAGGGCTAGGCCGCGCCCACCAGGCTGTGCAGCCAGTTCACCAGGATGTCGTGGGGGCTGCCGGGTTCGGGTGGCGCGGGGGCGAGCAGGTGATAGCCGGTGCCGTCGGGGACGAAGCCGAGCGGTGCCACCAGCAGACCGGCCTCGATATCGTCGCACACCTGGCGGTAGGGGCCGATGGCGACTCCCAGTCCGGCGACTGCCGCCTGCAGGCTGAAATAGAAGTGCTCGAAGGTCTGACCCGGCACCTCCTCGTCGGCGGACATGCCTGCGTGCTGCTGCCACTCCAACCAGGCGCCCGGACGGGTCTTGGTGTGCAGACGAGGGGCTGTTGGTCTGAGGGCCTGCACATCCCCCCTGGGTTCAAAAAAGTGCGCCACCTTGCCCGGCGGGCAGACAGGGCCGGTCCGCTCCTCGAACAGCAACTGGCTGTAGAGCTCGGCAGGCCAGTGAAAGTCGTTGCGCCGGATGGCGAGATCGATGCCGCTGCCAAAGCTGAGGGCGCCGCCGCCCGCCATCAGGTGTACGTCCAGCTCCGGGTGCAGGGCCTGGAAGGCGGGCCAGCGCGGGATCAGCCAGCGCATCAGGAGGGTGGGTTCGCAGGAGAGCACCAGTGATTGGGGGCGGCTCTGCTGGCGCAGGGCCTGCGCCGTCTGGCGGATGCTGCCCAGCCCCTCTCTGACCGCCTGATAGAACCGTTCACCCGCGTCGGTCAGAAAGACCCGGCGCTGGCGCCGCTCGAACAGCATGACCCCCAGATCCTCCTCGAGCAGTCGTACCGCCCGGCTGATGGCGCCATGGGTGAGATGCAGTTCGTCGGCGGCGCGGCCGAAATGCTCGGTGCGGGCCGCCACCTCGAAACAGCGCAGGGCGGTGAGGGAGGGAAGCGAGAGGGATTTTTGTGAGTTTTTTTCACCATTCATGTCAGAAATCATCGTTCGTTATTGGTGTTATTGGCAAATAAAATAGCCGATATCCCCTCTAATCAGGACTCTTTTCATGACCGAACTGTTAGCCGTTGTCGCCATTACTCTCTTTGCCGTCATCAGCCCCGGGCCCGACTTTGCCATGGTGTCGCGCAACAGCCTGCTGCTCTCGCGCCGCACCGGCGTGCTGACGGCGATCGGCATCGCGGCCGGGGTCTGCGTGCACGTGACCTACACCCTGCTGGGGGTGGGCCTGCTGATCCAGCAATCCCTCTGGCTGTTCAACCTCATCAAGCTGGCAGGGGCCGCCTATCTCATCTTCCTCGGCATCAAGATGCTGCGGGCCAAACCGGCTGCCGATGAAGAGAGCATCTGTCAGCCTGCCCTCTCCAGCCTGGGGGCGCTGCGCACCGGATTTTTGACCAATGTGCTCAATCCCAAGACCACCATCTTCATCGTCAGCCTCTTCATGCAGGTGGTGCAGCCGCAGACGCCGCTGGCGGTCCAGATCGGCTATGGCGCCTTCATCGCGCTGGCGCACGCCCTCTGGTTTGGTGCGGTGGCGCTCTTCTTCTCCACCCCTGCGGTGCGGGACCGACTGCTGGCGGTACGCCACTGGATCGATCGGGTGTTCGGGGGCCTGCTGGTGGGATTCGGCATGTTGCTGGCATTGACCCAGCAGACGCGCTGAGGCGGGGAGGGGCGCTCCCCCTATCCACCCCCGACTGTAGGGTCTTGTTTTTCATGCCTTGGCAGCCACTTTTCGGTAGAATTGGCGCTCATTTTGAAGTCAGATGAGGCGCGGTATGACGGTCAGGTTCCAGGCATTTCACAGCATCAAGGCGATTGGCAATCGGGAGGTGCTGTTCAACTGGTCCAGAACCAACCCCCTCGGCGCCCTTGATCAGGTGTGGCGCCCGACGACCCGTGACGAGCTGCAGCAACTGCTGCGGGAATATCCCGAGCGCAAGCTGCGGCTCATCGGCTCCGGCCTCTCTTTCGAACCCATCCACAGCGTCTACGCCGAAGGCAGCCAGGCGCTGCTGGTGGACCTGAACCACCTGCGCGGCCAGCTGGACAAGACTGCCGATACGGTGACCTACCTGGCGGGGACGCCGCTTGATACCGTCTATGCCGACCTCATCGCCATGGATCGCATGCTGCCGGCGTCCCCCGGCGTCATCGGCATCCAGACCCTGGGCGGTGCGCTCAGCACCGGCACCCATGGGCAGGGACTGCACCAGTCCGCCCTGTGCGATGCGGTGGCTGCCCTGACCGTGATGCTGGCGAACGGCGACATCATCCGTGTGGATCGCACCGATCCGCGCTTCGGCGCCTTCGTGATGGGCATGGGGATGCTCGGCATCCTGCTGGATGTGACCCTCAACACCGTGCCCAACCGCATCATGCGCTGCACCAAGTTCACCACCGACTACCCCTTCCTGCTGGAACACAACGAGCGCCTCAACCGGGAGCACGCCTTCGTGAAGAGCTGGTGGTTCGCCTGGACCGGCGAGAGTCACATCTGGCTGGTGGATCCCGCCTCCGATGACGAGGTGGCCCGCTACCGCGCCGGGGGCAGCGAGCCGCTGGTGCTGGAGGGAGACATGAACGAGCGCATGAACCTGGCGCTCAATGCCACCATAGACGCGACCCTGCAGAAGATGGCCAGAGACACCAAGGACGAGGCCAGGGCAGGCGAGCACTTCGAGACGGTACGCCGCTTCAAGGACGCCTCGGATCTGGTGGGCAACGTCTACCAGATCCTCTGCAAGGGAATTCCTGCTCCCCAGATCAACTGCGAGGTGGCCGTGCCCCTCGAACGCATGGGGGAGGCTCTTGAAATCCTGCAGGCATGGCAGGAGGCGAACCCCGGCGTGCTGCACTACCCCTTCATCCTGCGCTGCACCGGTCCATCCGTGGCCTGGCTCAGTGCCGCCCATGGCAAGTCGGTGTGCTGGATAGGTTTTCTGGTCTATCTGGCGGCGGACGGGACCTTTGTCGGGGGCTCCATGGAGCAGATGCGCGAGTTGCAGCAACTGCTGGTGCCCCTCGGCGGCATTCCCCATTTCGGCAAGCACCTGGCGATGGACCTCTACGACTTCCCGGCCCTGTTGCCGCGCTGGCACGACTTCCTGGCCCTGAAGCGGGAGCTTGACCCCCATGGCCGTTTCGAAAACCGCTGGCTCGGCGACCTGTTCGCCAACCGGTAAGGATCTGACATGACCGATATGCAAGACACTCGCTTACTCATCCTCCTGCCGATCAGAGGGGGGGCAACCCGATGACAGACATGCAAGACACCCGCATCCCCGTGACCCTGCTGACCGGCTTTCTCGGCAGCGGCAAGACCACCTTGCTCAACCACTGGGTCAAGCAGCCCGAGCTCGGGGAGTGCGCCGTGCTCATCAACGAGTTCGGCTCCGTGGGGCTGGATCACCATCTGGTACAGCAGGTGGACGAGCAGGTGGTGCTGCTCGATTCCGGCTGCATCTGCTGCTCGGTGCAGGGCTCCCTGGTGGAGGCGCTGCAGGGGCTCTTCATGAAGGCCATCCAGCGCAAAATCAAACCCTTCAAACGGCTGATCATCGAGACCACGGGTCTGGCCGATCCGGCCCCTGTGCTGTTCACGTTGAGGGAAGAGGGCTTTATCGCCCAGCGCTACCGCTTCGATGGCACCGTCACCGTGGTGGATGCCGGCCATATCGAGCAGCAGCTTGCCGCTCAATATGAGGCGGTCAAACAGGTGGCGCTGGCGGATCTGCTGGTGGTGAGCAAGGGCGATCTGGTGGATGAAGAGACCCTTGCTCGGGTGGAGGCCCAACTGGCGGCCCTCAATCCGGCAGCCCCCATCCAGCGGGTCAGCAATGGGGTGCTCTCACCCGCGGTGCTGGAGAAGCTCGGCGCCTACAACGAGGCGGCGGGGCGCGACGTGCGCCAGTTGCTGGCCTGGCTGCGTACCGAATCCCCGAAACAGGGGCTGGCTTCGCCCATGCAGCCTAAGATAACGCCGTTTGCCGCCAAGGTGGGGACGGTCGCGCCCACCCGCTTCGAGCACGGCAATATCGAAAGTTTCTCCCTGCGCATCGGCGAGCCGCTCAAGCCCTCCCGCCTGCTGGCCGCCATCGATGCGGTGCAGGCGCAATACGGTGATGCCCTGCTGCGTCTCAAGGGGATATTGCAACTGGAAGGGGAGAGCCAGCCCGTGGTGATCCACGGGGTGCACGGCCAGCTCTATCCGTTGCAGGCGCTGGGGGAGTGGCCCGAAGGCAAGGCCCAGTCCCGGCTGGTTTTCATCGTGAAGAGCCAGGACAGGGTAGGCATAGAGCAGTTGTTCCTCTCGACCCTCAAGGCCCCCGAACCCAGCCTGGAAGAGCACCTCAAGGCCATGCTCGGCCAGCCGGATGCCTGATATGCTGATATGACCGGCGCTCGTGCGGGTCTAATGAGATGGTCACCCCCACCCTGTGAGCGGTACGCTGACAGGGTGTTTTTCTTTCAGGAGAGGCCATCATGGAAAACGTTGCGCTTATTGGTATTGATCTCGGTAAACACTCTTTTCACATTCACTGTCAAGACCGGT
>NZ_JAGKRH010000194.1:0-5367 GCF_017939245.1 Aeromonas sp. PrichA-15
TGCGCTTTGGTGGCATCCATGAATATCGACTGGGAGAAGCTCCGCCACAAGTAACGGAGCTAACAGGAGACCAGCAGATCATTTTGGAGGTATTGGGTGAGCGCTATCGGCAAATTTATTCCTAAATCAGGTGCGGAATGTCGGATGCATCCCTTCGTGCACGTGATGCCCCGCTATCTTACGCGAGAAGGCATCCGTCACCAGGCTCAGGTAGAGTGGCCCGCTCTTTGCCGGCAGGTAAGTGATGTCGGCAACCAAGACCTGCCCTGGCGCCACCGCAGTGATTTTCACCGGGCCGGGTTTGAGCAAGTTGGGATGGCGATAGAAACGCTGAAAACTGTGGAGCGTCTTGTGATAGGCCCGTTTGGGCTGCACCAACAGACGGTGCTCGGCCAATATCCTAAACAGTCTGTCCCACCAGACCGTCAGCCCAGCATCGTCTTGGCCCTGCAGCAGATAATGCTACTTGTGGATGCCCACCCGTAGTGAACTTTGCGCACAAAGCTCACTACCTGCTGCCCTTGTGCATGACGCAGGTCGGCGACCCGATTGCGATTGTAGTCAGCCTAACGGTTTATTCCGAGGAACCAGCAAGCACTGAAGATGGTCAGCTTTTCGACATACCGCTGCGAGAGAGCTTACCAGGTCGTTTTTTACGATTGAGGCGCCTTCAAAGAACTGAGCCTCCAGGCTCATCAGCGCCAGCTACTCGAGCTCCTTGATACGCTGTTCAGACATTTGGTTGCCGGGATCAGGCATGATGTGATCCTGCCAGCTCTAATCGATGCTCCCTGGCTCCAACCCTGCAGACCATGCTTATGCAACCATACCAGAATGGTCGAATTGCCCTGAATGCCATATTGGAATTGTGTCTACTGGTAGGTGAGTTCACCTTTTTCAATCTGCTCGACCAGGGACAATTTAAACCTCAGTGAGTAATCGCGCTGTGTGCGTTTCACACCTTGTCCCATCGAGATCTCCATCTATTCGGGGAAGAAGGTATAAGCCATATTCAGGACGGGGACAATGGGAAAAGAAAAAGCCCAGCATTGCTGCTGGGCTTTTTATTTGGCTCCTCCTGCTGGGCTCGAACCAGCGACCTGCGGATTAACAGTCCGTCGCTCTACCGACTGAGCTAAGGAGGAATTATTCGTGGTGCCCAGAGACGGAATCGAACCGCCGACACGGGGATTTTCAATCCCCTGCTCTACCGACTGAGCTATCTGGGCAAATGGTGCCGGCTACCGGAATCGAACTGGTGACCTACTGATTACAAGTCAGTTGCTCTACCTACTGAGCTAAGCCGGCACACTTCAAACCATTGTGCATGAACACGTTTTTTTTCATGGCACTAAAATATGGTGCCCAGAGACGGAATCGAACCGCCGACACGGGGATTTTCAATCCCCTGCTCTACCGACTGAGCTATCTGGGCGTGGGCGCTATTAAACGGATTTTAGGGCAGGTGGTCAACGGGAAATTTCACTTTTCGTCTCGTTCGTCTCTTTTTTGCGCAGCATCATCCATTTTCATCACTTCTGCTGGCGGGACCGCTCCCCGGCGCCCCCAGAGGCGGGACTCCTCCCCCTTGAGCAGGCGGGTAATGTTCTCGTGATGACGGATCAGGATGAGACAGGAGAGCAGGGAGACCGGCAACGTGTATTCCGGTTTGAGCAGATAGGTAAAGAGCGGAGTGAGCAACACGGTCACGATGGACGCCAGTGACGAATAGCCGCTCACCAGCAGCACCAGCAGCCAGGTGGTGATGACGGCGCCCCCCATGGCAAACCCAATGGGCAGCATGGTACCGAGGGCGGTGGCGACGCCCTTGCCGCCACGGAAGTGGAAGAAGAGGGGGCACATGTGGCCCAGACAGGCGGCCACCCCGATAAAGCCGAGGTAGACGGGCTTGATCTGCAGATACCAGGCGAGGTAGACGGGGGCCATCCCCTTGAGCACGTCGAGAAGCAGTACGATCAGCGCCGCCATCCGGCCGCCGAGGCGCAACACATTGGTCGCCCCCGGGTTGTGGGAACCATGGTCACGGGGATCCGGCAGACCCGTGATGCGGGAAACCAGCACGGCACTGGACAGCGAGCCGCCCAGATAGGCCAGAATAATCATCAAAATCGTCAGGGCCGTCATCTTGGTCGTTTTTACCACGATATGAATGGGGTATGATGCGGGCCACATTCCCAGGCCCGGGCTTGCCCGAAAGCGTGTCGCCCAAACCGGCCGCCAGCGGCAATCTGCTTGCCGGGCCTGCATCCCTGCGCTGTTTTCACAGCCCATCAAGAGTAAAGAAGAAGTACTGTCATGGACAAGGTGTTTATTCGCGGACTCGAGGTTTTGACCACCATAGGGGTATATGAGTGGGAGAAGGGCATTCGCCAGAAGCTCTGTTTCGACCTCGAGATGGGGTTTGACAATCGCCCAGCCGCCGCAACCGACGATATCAATCTGGCGCTGGATTACGCCACCCTCTCTCGCAAGATCTGTGATCACGCCCAGGGCAAGATAGTGGAGCTGGTCGAGACCATGGCCGAGCAGGTCGCCGCCCTGGTGCTGGAAGACGAGCGGGTACAGTGGGTCAAGGTGACCCTGACCAAACCGGGTGCCGTGCCCAATGCGGCAGGCGTCGGGGTCGAGATCTTGCGCCATCGCACGCCGGCTGCGAGCGCCAACTGATGACCCGCATCTATATCAGTCTGGGATCCAACATCGATCGGGAACGCCATATCCGCGCTGGCCTCGATGCCCTGCACGCCGAATTCGGCGAGTTGCAGGTCTCCCGGGTATTCGAGAGCGAGGCAGTGGGCTTCAACGGTCGCCCCTTCTACAACCTGGTGGTGGGTGCCGATACCGAGCTGCCCCTGGCGACCCTGTGCCAGCGGCTGCGCGCCATGGAGTTCTCTCACGGCCGCGAGCCGGATGCCAAGAAGTTCGCCCCGCGCACCCTGGATCTCGATCTGCTGCTCTACGGCGAGCTGGTCTGCGAGACACCGCTGGTGCTGCCGCGCGGCGAGATCCTCACCAACGCCTTCGTTCTCTGGCCGCTGGCGGAGCTGGCTCCCACATTCCGCCATCCCATCGATGGTCGCACCATCGGTGAGCTGTGGGCAGGTTACGACAAAGCCTCCCAGCGCCTTGACCCCATTCCCTTCCACTGGAAAGCGGGCGAATTGCAGCATCACTGAACGACAAAGGCACCCTCGGGTGCCCTTGTTGATGACTCCGCTGATGACGGATAAGAAACGGTGATTGGGCCTGCGCCGGTGCAAGTGGCAGGATGACCGCCATCACAGGAGAACCCCATGCCACTCGATGCCATTCACGACTTCAACCGTCAGTTGCTCACCGACCTGCCCCACCAGCGCTTCGAGCACGAACCCATCCTCGATTACGCCACCGACGAGCGGGTCAAGGCTCGCCTCGGCTGGCAGGCCGAGTTCAGCAAGACCCTTTTCCTCAAATTCAAGGATGGTCGCTTCGCCCTGCTGCTGACCCACAGGGACGGCCGGCTCGACAGCAAGGCGGTCAAGGCGGCGCTCGGTGCCAAACCCTCCATCTGTACCGCCGACGAGATGCAGACCGAGATTGGTTGCCTGCCGGGAGCCGTCTGCCCCTTCCTGCCCCGCGCCGACATCCCCCTGCTGGTGGATCCCGTGCTCATGAATCACCACGCCTTTACCTGGACGCCGGGCCACCCCGAGCAGACTTTCCTGCTGGAGACCACCCACCTGGCCGGACTGCTGGCCCGATTGCCCTGCGACGTGAGCTACCTGCCCTCCCCCTGAGCCTGGGACTTAGCGCTTTTCCCGCGCCAGCTGGGAGAAGATCAGCGCCGCCAGCATGGACATCAGGCCGATGCACAGATAGGTGAGGTGGAACCCCTCCAGCCAGCGGCCACTCCCCTCGGGCTGGCCGATGGAGAAGAGCCCCAGCAGGCTGGCGGCGATGGCCACCCCCAGGCTCATGGAGAGCTGCATCACCACCGACAGCAGACCGTTGCCGCTGCTGGCGTGCTCACTGCTGAGATCCTGCAGGGTCAGGGTGTTCATGGCGGAAAATTGCAGGGAGTTGATGGCGCCAAAGACCGCCAGCCACACCAGCAGTACGCCGTGGGGCACCTGGTTGTCGATGAAATAGAAGCTCGCGATCATGGCCCCGAGCGCCAGGGTGTTGCCGATCAGGATGCGGCGATAACCGATGCGCGGAATGAGCTTGTTCACCAGCGTCTTGGTCAGCATGGCGCCGATCACCGTGGGGATCATGGTCATCCCCGCCTTGCTCGGGGAGAAGCCGAGCCCCAGTTGCAGGAACAGCGGGGTGAGAAACGGCATGGCGCCGCTGCCGAGGCGGGCAAACAGATTGCCCCAGATACCGATGGCGAAGGTGGACGTCTTGAACAGCGCCAGACTGAACAGGGGCTGCTCCGCCGTGGCGGCATAGAGCCAGTAGCTCGCCATGGCGGCCAGACCGAACAATACCGCAAACAGGGCCCAGCCGGTTGAGATGCTGTGCTCCCCCAGGCCTTGCAGACCGACGGATACCAGCACCATGCCGACACTGAACAGCACAAACCCCTGCCAGTCAAACCTGGCGGTGTGCTGGCGAAGGTCGGGCATGAAGTGCCAGCTCGCCACGAAGCCGAGCAGGCCCACCGGCAGGTTGATGAGGAAGACCCAGTGCCAGCTCGCCACCTCCACCAGCCAGCCCCCCAGGGCCGGACCGATGAGGGGGCCGAGCAGACCGGGGATGGTGACGAACGACATCACCCTCAGCAGCTCATGCTTGCTGTAGACCCGCAGCACCGCCAGACGCCCGATGGGCATCAGCAAGGCCCCCCCGACCCCTTGCAACACCCGGGCGATCACCAGCATGGGCAGGGTGTTGGCGATGGCACAGGCCAGGGAACCCAGGGTAAACAGCAGGATGGCGACCAGATAGACCCGGCGGGTGCCGAATCTGTCCGCCAGCCAGCCGGAGGCAGGAATGAGCAGGGCCACCGTCAGCATGTAGGCGATGATGACGGACTGCATCTGCAGCGGACTCTCGCCCAGGGCCTCGGCCATGCTGGGCAGGGCAGTGTTGAGGATGGTGCCATCCAGGGTCTGCATGAAAAAACCGACCGCCGTCAGCCAGGGCAGCCATTTGCGCTGGGCGGGCGTCACCATCGGGGAGCTGTCAGGCATGGTTCTGTCTCTCCTCATCACATAAGAATCTATGGTCACCCCCTTTTTTGCAACCTTGATTTCGGGTGTTGTGGTTGGCTTGCTTAAATCTATCCGGCGTCTTGATGGAGAATGTTCTCCGCGCCACGATGAGAATCGCGCCTGACTGTCCTAAAAAGACCCTCGGCCTAGA
>NZ_JAGKRH010000195.1:0-1783 GCF_017939245.1 Aeromonas sp. PrichA-15
CTGGGCCATAAAAATAAACAGTTAGTTAAGATCTCGACTATTTACAGCTTGGCAACGCAAGGTACAATTAAAATCGTACTTGGCGCCGCTCAACTGATCGATACTTGATCAACTAGCGCAAAGAATGATCATGCGTCGGCCCTGCACCAGGCAGAACTTGGGATTCTTCTTCAACCATCGCTCGGTCTGTTTGCTTTTGTGAATGATGTAGTTATCGAGGATCAACGTGATGGTTTTGGCTCGTCGGTAGTGGTGGCGCAGCTTTTCCAGCATGGCAATAAACAGCGATGAGTTTTTCTTGATCCCGCTGACGTAAAGTACCCTTCCGTTGCCTGCGTGGAGAACGCCTGCCAGATAATGCTTGGCATTCTGCCCCGGTGTGACAACCCGCTTTTGCTGCGCTCTGAACATCCAGTCGGCTCCTAATTTGGGATTGAGGTCTATATCGACTTCATCCTCATAAAACACCGGATTATCGGCATCACAGCGGGCCAGCGCGGCGTCGATATTCGCCATTTTTTCCTGATAGGCTGGGTCTTTTATCCGCAAGGTCGGCACGGGCCTGCGCCAGACAATGCCCATACGAGGCGTTGTTGATCAAATCCATTGTTGGATAGCCGTTCCCCAACCCTTCGAGACCACTCAATTCACTGGTTGGCGAACAGGCATACCAAGCCCTGTCAGCTTGTTCATCACCTTCACGCCAGCCAGAAGCTCGCTCACCTGGGCGTTGTAGTTCCGCAGGCTCAGCTTCGGCCCGATGAGTTGCTTGAACCGGTACATGGCGGTCTCGGCTATCGAGCGCTGGTGATAGCCACAGTTCTGCTTCCATTGCTTCAACTCACCAGCCTTGAGCGCCGTTACCGCCTCGTTGCGGGGATGACCCTCCTCCCACAGCGCCGCGTTCTTTCTCGGCGGTATAGTGGCTTTCGCCCCCTTCTTTTTCAGTAGCGCATGACAGGCCTTGGTGTCATACGCACCATCGGCGCTGACCTGTTTTATCTTGCGTCGCAAGGGGTTGAGCAACGTCGGTAACACCTCGTTATCCGCCACCGTCTCCAGGCTGACTTCGGCGGCGATGACCGCATGGGTTGTGGCATCCACCGCCAGGTGGAGCTTGCGCCACACTCGTCGCTTCTCCTTGCCGTGTTTGCGAATTTTCCATTCGCCTTCGCCATAGACCTTGAGGCCGGTGGCATCAATGACCAGGTGAGCCACCGGGCCTTGGCTGGGGAGGCGGTACTTAATGTCGACGGTCTTGGCCCGCTTGCTGATACAGCTGTAGTCCGGCGATTGCAAAGGCACCGCCATCAGTTGGAACAACGAGTTAATGAAGCCTTCCAGGGCTCGCAGCGGCAGCTTGAACAAGCCTTTTAGCATCAGGGCTGTCTCAATGGCGGTGTTACTGTAGTGGAAACCCCGCCCTCGGCGGCCATGGTGGCTCTGGCAATGCCACTGCTGAATGGCTTGTTCGTCCATCCAGATGGTCAACGAACCGCGTTGCACCAAGGCTTGGTTGTACTGCTGCCAGTTGCTGATCTTGTGCTTGGACTTGCCCATCTGATGCTCTCGGATACTCCTCTACAGGATCAGATCACCGAGATGACAGATAGTTCCCCGATTTGAGCAACAAGGCCCCCATACGAGGTAACCATCGGCGGAGCGTGGAGGCTGCCACATTGAGCCCTGTTAACCGATTGATTTTTATAGCCAATAGTTCAGTACACCAACGGCTGCGCTGATAACCAAAATCTTGCGGAGAAAACTGCATGAGCAGCACCAG
>NZ_JAGKRH010000196.1:0-2474 GCF_017939245.1 Aeromonas sp. PrichA-15
ATGAAACCATCACGCGCAATCATCAATGCAGAGGGATGGCAAACCTGCTGGCCCGAGTGAAACACTTCATGGATACCGTGTCTCCTTTCCCGGGGAATGGCTATGGCACAGCGAAGGTGTAGCACTATTGGGATCAGTTATTTAGCGTATGTGAAATATCCACCCGAATAGCGATCTCGATACGTTCCAGCGCGTCCATTGCCAGCAGGCGTAGTCTCTTATCAAACACATACAGATCGACCGCATCGACAAAGCGAGTCCCTGCCTTAAAGGGCTCCAGCACCATGCGTGTCGGTTTGATGTCTTTTGGCTTACCGCCTGTCGGCGATAGTTGCACAACCAGTTCAGATCGCTCGCGAAAGGCATACCAGTAGCCACTGAGCCGGTAGTAACCAATTCGCTCCAGGTAATCTAACGCAGCAGCCTCGTCTGTAATCAACATGCCACGACGTTGCAGCTTGACCAGTTGTTGCTCAAAACTAAACCAGGGCTTGGCATAGACCATCAGTTCAAGGCTCCCTCAACCAGCGCCTCGGCGAGGTGCTGCTGGGTGGTCTGGCTGGCTTGTAGACGGGCGGAAATCTGATCGCAAAGAAACATCAGTTCATCGACTTTAGCGACAATTCTCTTCTGCTCAGCAATAGGCGGCAAGGCTATAATACTACTTTCTATTCTATGTAATGCTAACTTAGGCTGAGCAAGCTGGTTTGTTTTTTCATTGAACTGAGACTGAGAAAATTTTGACCGCAATGTGTATTTCAACCAAGATTTATCAATAGATCTAAACATCAGCTTAGCTGCGTTCTCAGTTAAGTTCATGCCATTAAACCGACTTGGAACCAATCCTACATCGCCTATGGTCCCTGCAATCGTAATATATAAGTCATCTGAAGATATCGTATATTGAGATATTAATGAATGCGTCTCTGGCGATATATATGCCAAGCCAGAATCATTGATACTCCCATTTTTCATGTCTGTAACACGAATATAAACATGGGCAGTCTCATAGGCACTAAACTGATGACCTGCCGGCAATCTTTTTCCACCTTTAACTGTTGAAACCTGACCTAGACGCACCATTTTCCATCCCTCCGGCAATTCAAACGGTTTTTCATCATCCGTTATTTCCGGCAATGGATTGGACTTTTTAATCTTGCCCTCTTTTACCAGCCGTGCCTTTTCGGCGGCGATGCGTTCCAGCAGCACAGAGGCGGGTTCGTCATTGGGATCTTGCGGCACCAGCTTGCCCATCACCGCCAGTTGCAGAATGGTTTGTTTCAGAGCATCTATGCTGCTCTGGGTGGTAAACAGGCTATCGAAATATTGGGCCAGCCGCGCCCAGTTTTGCGCCAGCTCGCCGCTGTCGGCGCTCTCGGTCAGGGTGGCCAGCAGGGTCTCAACCAGCGTCTGATGAGCGGCCAGTGATGCCTCGCTTTTCTGCTCCAGCTGATCGCAAAGGGACATCAGTTCATCGACTTTAGCGACGATGCGGTGTTGCTCGTTCATCGACGCACAAGGGATCAATAGACTTTCCCATTTACTTCTATTAATTATCGGTGTTGCTGATCCTGTCGAGGCAGAGACCATGGAATCAATAAAAAATCTTGTTGATAAAATTGAGTACAAAAAAGCGCTCGAAAATTTTATTGGTTTTATTGCGTTAATTTGCTGATTAAAACCAATTCGTCCATGAACAATCGCCGACTTACCGATTGAACCACCTATACAAACAGTAAAAACATCTCCTTGATTAGCTTCCTCACTATTCAGTAATCCACTTTCAGAAAGATATTTATCGGGTTCTATTATGCTACCGGATTGCGTGATCTGACCTGGACCAATAAAAGGGATGTCGCCATTGAAATATTCATTCACTGATGTGCTGGGTGTTTTTCCTGTTGAACATACTCCAACATAACCCAACCTACACCACTCCCACCCCTCCGGTAATTCAAACGGCTTTTCATCATCCGTTATTTCCGCCAGTGGCTTGGACTTTTTAATCTTTCCCTCTTTGACCAAGCGCGCCTTTTCAGCAGCAATACGTTCCAGCAGCACAGATGCCGGTTCATCATTGGGGTCTTGTGGCACCAGCTTGCCGCACACGGCCAGCTCCAGGATCAACTCGCGCAGCTTCTTGATACCGGTGAGTTCCAGCTTGCTATTGCTGCCACGGCCGGCGCTGCTCTTGGGGCGTACCGCGCTACTCCACAGATCCAGATGGTCGGTGATCAGTTGCTCAATCATGCTTAGGCCCCCTTACCCAGCGCCGCAGCCAGAATGCCCTTAAGCTGGTCGCGCAGTTGCTGGATTTCGGCCTGCTCGGTGTAAGTATTCACCGGAACAGTATTGACACAGGAAAAATGAGACGATCGTCTCTTGATCCCACTTTCCTGCTTGCTTGATCCTGCTCCTTAGATACGCTCCCCCCATGAGCAAAAACACCATGCATTCCGCGGGAATGCCCACCA
>NZ_JAGKRH010000017.1:0-54507 GCF_017939245.1 Aeromonas sp. PrichA-15
CGGCGGTTCGTATTGAATATCGTAAAACAGAGCAATTGTGGTGCTCGAAGTCAGAGAAACAAGCTAAAAAGAGCCGGCTGGAATGACGACTATCGGGCTCAGTTATTCTTTGGTTAAAATATCAACAAAGTGTGCTCCCGCCCTGGTTTCGAACCGCCCTGCTGGCGGCGGCACTCGGCTCTTTCAGCCACACTGCCAGCGCCGAAGGGGTCATGGTTCACCTGTTCCAATGGAAGTTCAACGACATCGCCAACGAGTGCGAGACCGTGCTCGGGCCCAAGGGGTTCGGTGGCGTCCAGATCACCCCACCCGCCGAGCACAAGCAGGGCAGCCAGGTCTGGTGGACCGTCTATCAACCGGTCAGCTTCAAGAATTTCAACAGCTTCGGCGGTAGCGAGGCAGAGCTCAGGAGCATGATCGCCCGCTGCAACGCGGCCGGGGTCAAGGTCTATGCCGACGCCGTCTTCAACCAGCTGGCATCGGGTTCCGGCACCGCCACCGGCGGCGGCAGCTACAACTCGGGGCAATACCAATATCCCCAGTTCGGCTACAACGACTTCCACCACAGCGGCGACATCACCAACTACGGCGACAGCAACAACGTCTGGAACGGCGCCCTCTACGGCATGCCGGACCTCAATACCGGCTCATCCTACGTCCAGGATCAGATCGCCACCTACATGAAGACCCTGCTCGGCTGGGGCGTGGCGGGCTTTCGCATCGATGCGGCCAAGCACATGGCGCCGGCCGATGTGAAGGCCATCCTCGACAAGGCGGGCAGCCCCAGGGCCTACCTGGAGGTGATCGGCGCAGGCGGGGAGTCCCCCGACATTCAGCCGGGCCGCTACACCTATATCGACACCGTCACCGACTTCAAATACGGCACCGATCTCGCCGCCAACTTCAACGGCCAGATCAAGAACCTCAAGACCCTGGGCGAGAGCTGGGGCCTGCTCCCCTCCAACAAGGCCTTCGTCTTCGTGGTCAACCACGACCGCGAACGCGGCCACGGCGGTGGCGGCATGCTCACCTTCATGAGCGGTGCCCGCTACGATCTGGCCAACACCTTCATGATGGCCTGGCCCTATGGCTGGAAGCAGGTGATGTCGGGCTATCGCTTTGAAAACATGGGCACCTATGAAACCGACAAGGGGGCGCCGGGCAGCACGCCCTGCACGGACAGCCAGTGGAACTGCGAACAGCGCCGACCGACCATCATGAACATGGCCCTGTTCCACAACCGGACCGAAGGCCAGCCCGTCAGCAACTGGTGGGACAACGGCAACAATCAGATAGCCTTCAGCCGCGGTGACAAGGGCTTCGTCGCCATCAACAACGAGAGCGGCAGCCTGGTGGCCTCGGTGCAGACCGGCCTGCCGGCCGGCGAGTACTGCAACCTCCTGGGGGGCAATGACTACTGCAGCGGCGGCTATGTCACCGTCGATGGCAGTGGCAAGGCCAGCCTGAACGTCCCCGGCATGAAGGCGGCCGCCATCATCGCCGGTTGCACCAAGGCCAGCCCCTGCGGCGGTTCCGTCCTGCCGGGCAACAAGTTCAGCAGCATGAACCTGCGCGGCACCCACAACGCCTGGGGCAACACCCCCATGACCGTCGATGCCAACCGTGTCTGGTCCGCCACCCTCACCCTGACCGGCAACGGTGACGCCACCGGTGCCCAGCGCTTCAAGTTCGACGTCTTCGGCAACTGGGCCGAGAACTACGGCGACAACGAAGGGGATGGCATCGCCGACAAGGGCAGCAGCAAGGATATCCTGGTCAGCGGGGCGGGCACCTACCGCATCACCCTGAGCGAGAGCGATCTGCGCTACACGGTCACCCCCCTCACCAGCAACCAGGCACCGGTCGCCGCCCTCTCTCCCAAAACCCTCAGCGTCAAGGCGGGCGAGAGCGTGGTGTTCGACGCCTCCGCTTCCAGCGATGATGGCGGTGTGGTGAGCTACAGCTGGTCCAGCGGGGGCACCGCCGCCACCGAGACCGTCCGGTTCGATACCCCGGGTACCCATACCGTGACGGTCACCGTGACCGATGCGGAAGGGTTGACCGCCAGTGCCAGCGCCACCGTGACCGTCACCGACGACAACGGCACCTACGCCAGCGTATTGCCCACCCTGAACTTCCGCGGCACCCCCAATGCCTGGGGATCCCTTGCCATGACGCTGATCGCCGACAATCAGTGGGAAGCCCTGGTCACCTTCGACGGTCAGACCAACCAGCGCTTCAAATTCGACGTCAAGGGGGACTGGACCCAGAACTACGGCGACACCAACAAGGACGGCGTGGCCGAACTGACCGGCAGTGACATCCTCACCCCGGTCATCGGCCAGTACCGGGTACGTTTCAACGATCAGACCCTGCAATACAGCCTGACTCCGGTGAGCGTCACCTATGCCAAGAATGTCGCCAGCCTCAACATTCGCGGCACCACCAACAACTGGGGCACCACCCCCATGTCCCTGGTCGGGGATCACCTCTGGCAGGCCAGCGTCACCTTCACCGGCAGCGGTGATAGGAACGGCAGCCAGCGCTTCAAGTTCGACGTCAAGGGGGACTGGACCCAGAACTACGGCGACACCAACAAGGATGGCGTGGCCGAGCTGGCCGGGGCAGACATCACCACGGCAGTGGTCGGTGCCTATGTGGTGCGCTTCAACGACCAGACCCTGGCCTACAGCCTGAGCGCCCAGTAAGGCTGGACACACGCCAGGGCGATTGCGCCCCGGCGCCGAGCCAGGCCTCCCGCCATCGGCGGGAGGCCTTTTTCATGGCCCCATGACCCGTTCCCCGCCAGCCTGTCGGCAGGCATACTGATCCTTCATCCCCATGCAGGAGCGCATATGAAACAGTTGAACGCCCTCAAGGCAGAGGGACAGATCGAGGAAGCCCGTCAGCACGGTCTGCTGCAACTCATCGCGCACCCGGCCCACGCCCAGCTGCACTACGAAGTGGCCGGACTGCACGACATGTTGGGGCGAGAGGCCGAGGCCATTCCGCTCTATCAGAAGGCCGTGTCGCTGGGGCTTGGCGAGTCGTCGCTGCGCGGAGCCCTGCTTGGACTTGGCAGCTCCTATCGCACCACGGGCCGTCATGCCGAGGCGCTGGCCACCTTTGACGAGGCCCTGTCCCGCTTCCCCGATGCCGTGGAGTTCAAGGTGTTTCGTGCCATGACCTGCTACAACCTGGGGCGCAACAAGGAGGGGGTGGAGACGCTGCTGGGGATCCTCGCGACCACCACCACGGATCCCGCCCTGCTTCCCTACCCGCGCGCCATGGCACTCTATGCCGAGGATCTGGACAGACGCTGGTGAGCGCCAGAAACGACAAAGCCGCTCAAAAGAGCGGCTTTGTCTGAAAATGGTGGCCCCTGGGGGACTTGAACCCACGACCAATCGATTATGAGTCGACTGCTCTGACCAACTGAGCTAAGGGGCCATTGATGCTGGTTAGCGGCGTGGATTATAGGGGATGGCGGATACCCCGTCCATAGTCAGATCAACCACTTGGCGAGATTTCATCCATATTCAAGCGGTTCCATGACCCCTCTTCACGCCCATGCCAGCACGGATAAAACAAAGCCCCGCATGGCGGGGCTTTTTGTTGCAATGTCAGGCTGACAGAACCCGGGACTACTCGTCCAGGAAGCTGCGCAGCACTTCCGAGCGGCTCGGATGGCGCAGTTTGCGCAGGGCCTTGGCTTCGATCTGACGGATACGCTCACGTGTGACGTCGAACTGCTTGCCCACTTCCTCGAGGGTGTGGTCGGTGTTCATGTCGATACCGAAGCGCATGCGCAGTACCTTGGCTTCCCGTGCGGTCAGCCCGGCCAGCACTTCGCGGGTCGCGTTGCGCAGGCTCTCGCTGGTGGCCGCATCCGCTGGCAGAGCCAGGGTGGTATCTTCGATGAAGTCGCCCAAGTGGGAGTCTTCATCATCACCGATGGGCGTCTCCATGGAGATGGGCTCCTTGGCGATTTTCAGTACCTTGCGGATCTTGTCTTCCGGCATGCCCATGCGCATGGCCAGCTCTTCCGGGTTCGGTTCACGACCCATCTCCTGCAGCATCTGGCGGGAGATACGGTTGAGCTTGTTGATGGTCTCGATCATGTGCACCGGGATACGGATGGTACGGGCCTGATCCGCGATGGAGCGGGTAATGGCCTGACGGATCCACCAGGTGGCATAGGTCGAGAACTTGTAGCCGCGACGATATTCGAACTTGTCGACCGCCTTCATCAGACCGATGTTGCCCTCCTGGATCAGATCCAGGAACTGCAGACCGCGGTTGGTGTACTTCTTGGCGATGGAGATAACCAGACGCAGGTTGGCCTCGACCATCTCTTTCTTGGCACGGCGGGCTTTGGCCTCACCAATGCTCATGCGGCGGTTGATGTCCTTGATCTGGGCGATGGACAGACCGGTCTCTTCTTCGATCTGCTGCAGCTTGCCGATGGAACGCAGTACTTCTTCGTCCATCTCGAGCAGGCGGGGAGACCACGCCTTGCCGGCCTGCTTCTGGTATTCGAACCAGGCAGTTTCGCACTCGTTGTTGGTGAAGGCCGCGACGAAGGTCTTCTTCGGCATCTTGGCCTGCTCAACGCAGAGCTTCATGATGATGCGTTCCTGCACGCGGACACGCTCCATCATCTCCCGCATGTTGTTGACCAGGCGATCGAACTGCTTGGGCATCAGGCGGAATTGACGGAAGACATCGGCCAGCTGGGCGATGGCATTCTGGGTGTCGTCGTGGGCACGGCCATTCTGCTGAATGGAGAGACGAGTCACCTCGTACTGGGCACGCAGTTCGCCGAATTTCTCGCGAGCGACTTCCGGATCCGGGCCACCGTCGCCATCATCGTCGGAGTTGTCACCGTCTTCGTCTTCGTCTTCGTCCTCATCTTCGTCTTCGTCGGCGAGGTCGTCCTCGCTGAGCTCGGAGCCGATATGAGTGGCGGTCGGTGCCACGTCATCCACTTCGTTCGGATCGATGAAGCCGGAGATGATGTCGGACAGGCGAAGCTGCTCGGCTTCGTACTTGTCGTACTGTTCGAGCAGATAGGTGATGGCTTCAGGGTACTCGGCGACGGAGCTTTGTACCTGGTTGATACCGTCTTCGATCCGCTTGGCGATGTCGATCTCGCCTTCGCGGGTCAGCAGTTCGACGGTACCCATTTCCCGCATGTACATGCGGACGGGATCGGTCGTGCGACCAATCTCAGATTCAACAGATGCCAGAGCCTGGGCCGCTGCTTCGGCAGCGTCCTCATCGGCGGTACCACCTTCAGCCATGATAAGGTCATCGGCATCCGGAGCGTTTTCAACCACTTGAATGCCCATATCGTTGATCATCTGGATGATGTCTTCGATCTGGTCTGAATCGACAATGTCTTGCGGGAGGTGATCGTTCACCTCGGCATAGGTCAGGTAGCCCTGTTCTTTACCTTTGGCAACGAGGAGTTTAAGCTGAGACTGCGGGGTTTGCTCCATAGAACTCATCCGGTTGGTGTTGCTAGGTTGCGCGTACAGTGCGCTGCTGCGCAAATAGCCAATTCTAATAGAAAACCGCCAGACATGCTATGTCTGGTTGCGGCGTCGGTCATGAGAAACCCCTGCCCGCAGTGTTGTCGGGGCCAGGTGGTTATAAAGTGTTTGCTTTCAATCCCGTCGATTCGGGCAACGCTATTCATATTGGGACTGCTCACTCAAATATCAAGCCCCACTCTCATTTCTTTTCTCAATCTGCACCTCTCTGATCAGCATCATCAGCTCCTGAGTTTCCTCAGAGCTTAGCCCTTCCTGCGCCACCTTGGCCTGCAATTCTTCGATCCGTTGCTTCAGGAAAAGGTTGATGAAACCGACAAAGGTATCCTGCAATTCTCCCAGAATATCGGGCTCCTGGTCGAGCTTTACCTCTTCAAACAGGTCATGCATCGCCAGTTGGGCAAGTATTTCTCCCTCTTTTGTGCCGCGCCAATGCTCCAGCAGGATACCCGTTGTCACTCCCGGCTGGATCAGGATCTGCTGGTGCAGTTGCAGCAGGAAAGGGATCCCCTGCAGGCGCAGCCCGGCCAACTCGGGCATGGCCGGCAGCTCGGCGGTGATCGCCGGATACTGCACCATCAGGGCCAGAGCCCTGCGGATCGGTGTCAGTTTGGTCGCCTTGGGTTTGTTGACTTCCACCTTGGGCTGGCTGTTGCGGGCAAACAGCTCGGCAATCCGCTGCTTGTTTTCTCCCCAGCGCATCATGCTGGAAAGTCGGGTAATCAACCCCTCGCGAGTGAAACCTTCCGGTACCCGACGAATCAGCTCGGCGGCCTTGTTGGCCACTTCAAACTTGCCTGCCTCACCGGAAAGAGCCGCATCGCGCCCGAGGCGTTCGAACATGAAATCCGCAAACGACTGGGCCTTGTCGAGCAGCGCTTCGAACCCCTCCTTGCCGATCTGGCGTACCAGCGAGTCGGGATCCTCGCCATCCGGCAAAAAGACGAACTTGAGTTCACGGCCGTCCTGCAGGTGGGAGAGCGCGTTATCCAGCGCCCGCCAGGCCGCTTCCCGACCGGCGTTGTCGCCGTCGTAGCAACAGACCACCTCTGCCGTGGTACGGAACAGGGTGTGGATGTGATCGCTGGTGGTCGCAGTCCCCAGTGCCGCCACCGCATAGTCGATGTCGTACTGGCCGAGCGCCACCACATCCATGTAGCCTTCCACCACCAGGATCCGGCGCGGATCCTTGTGTGCCTGCTTGACCTCATAAAGGCCGAACAGCTCTCGCCCCTTGTGGAAGATGGGGGTTTCGGGGGAGTTCAAGTACTTGGGCGTGCCATCCCCCAGCACTCGGCCACCGAAGCCGATGACCCGGCCGCGTTTGTCCCGGATCGGAAACATGATGCGATCGCGGAAACGATCGTAGCTGCCCGGGCCGCTGTCACGGGGGATCAGCATACCGCCCGAAATCAGCAGTTGTTCGTGATCCCGACTGGCGCCAAAGCGGCGACGCACCTGATCCCAGTCCCCAGGGGCATAACCGATGTTGAAGCGCTTGACCACCTCGCCAGTCAGGCCCCGGCCTTTCAGATACTCCACCGCCTGAGGCGCGTTCTTGAGATTGCTCTCGTAGAAGCGCGCAATCTGGTTCATCAGCTCGAACAGATCCTTACTGACGGCTGGTTGGCTATGGCTTGATCCACCCGCCGTTTGCTCACGGGGGACCTGCATACCGTGCAGGCTTGCCAGCTCTTCGATGGCATCGGGGAATTCCAGGCCGTCGTACTCCATGACAAAGCCGATGGCATTGCCGTGGGCACCACAACCGAAACAGTGATAGAACTGCTTCTCCTGGCTGACGGTAAAGGAGGGGCTTTTTTCGTTATGAAAAGGGCAGCAAGCCTGGTAGTTCTTACCGGCTTTCTTCAACCGCACACGGGAGTCGATCAACTCGACTATGTCCGTGCGTACGAGCAGATCATCGATAAAGGATTGCGGGATCCTGCCAGCCATAACCGTCCTGTTTCATTGCATAGGAAATAAAAAAGCCGCGCATTCCAATGGGAAGCACGGCTTCTTCGACCAAACAAGAGAGTTGCCTGTTACGCCAAGCGGGTTTTCACCTGAGCACTGACGGCGCCGACATCGGCACGCCCCTGAATTTTTGGCTTCAAGACAGCCATGACTTTACCCATGTCAGCCATGACGGCAGCACCACTTTCAGTGATGGCTTGCTCGATCAGGGCGGCAATTTCGTCTGCGGTCAGCTGTTGTGGCAGGAACTCCTGCAGCACAACGATCTCGGCGGACTCTTTGTCGGCGAGATCCTGGCGACCGGCAGCTTCAAACTGGCTGATGGAATCGCGACGCTGTTTGACCATTTTGGTCACGACGGCGAGGATCTCTTCATCATTGAGCTCGACACGGGTATCGACTTCACGCTGCTTGATTTCTGCCATCAACAAGCGGATAGCACCCAACCGAGGCTTGTCTTTGGCAAGCATGGCGAGCTTTTGCTGATCCTTGAGTTGATCCTTCAGAGACACGGCATGATCCCTTGATTAGTACAGGCGGATACGACGTGCGTTTTCGCGGGACAGCTTCTTGGCGTGACGCTTGACAGCGGACGCTTTGGCGCGCTTGCGAATGGTAGTCGGCTTCTCGTAGAACTCACGGCTACGAACTTCGGACAGGATACCGGCCTTTTCGCAAGAACGCTTGAAGCGACGCAGAGCAACGTCAAACGGCTCATTTTCACGGACTTTGATTACTGGCATGTGCCTTTCACCTCAGTGATAAATTGTTAGCTGACCTTCAATCGATCAGCATGTCTTAAAATGGTGCGAAATTATACTCTGGACAGGGAATGAAAGTAAACCCGCAGAGATCGCTCTGGTTTAAAAAACCCGCGAAGGTTACCATAGCCGTCTCATTTTAGCAGTGAAATTTTTTAGCAATGCGTGTATTGGGCATAGAGACATCCTGTGACGAAACCGGGATCGCGATCTTCGATGATCAAAAAGGGATCCTTTCCCACCAGTTGTACAGCCAGGTCAAGCTGCATGCGGACTACGGCGGCGTCGTTCCCGAGCTCGCCAGCCGGGACCATGTACGCAAGACGATCCCCTTGATCCAGGCCGCCTTGAAAGAGGCCGGACTTGGCAAAGATGACATCGATGGCATCGCCTATACCGCGGGGCCAGGTCTCGTTGGTGCCATCCTGGTCGGGGCTACCATAGGCCGCTCGTTGGCGATGGCCTGGTACAAGCCGGCCATCGCCGTACATCACATGGAAGGCCACCTGCTGGCCCCCATGCTGGAAGAGAAGGCCCCCGAGTTCCCCTTCGTGGCGCTCTTGGTTTCCGGCGGCCACTCCATGCTGGTCCGGGTCGACGGTATCGGCAGCTATCAGCTGCTGGGCGAATCGATCGACGATGCCGCCGGTGAGGCGTTCGACAAGACCGCCAAGCTGATGGGTCTGGACTACCCCGGTGGTCCGCTGCTCTCCCGGCTGGCAGAAAAGGGCACCACTGGACGCTTTACCTTCCCGCGTCCCATGACCGACCGTCCCGGGCTCGACATGAGCTTCTCCGGCCTCAAGACCTTTGCCGCCAATACCATAGCAGCCAATGGCGACGACGAGCAGACCCGTGCCGACATCGCCCGGGCGTTTGAGGATGCTGTGGTCGACACCCTGGCCATCAAGTGCCGCCGTGCCCTGAAAGAGACCGGTCTCAATCGTCTGGTCGTGGCAGGCGGCGTCAGTGCCAACCGTCATCTGCGCGCCCAGCTGGCCGAGCTGATGGAGAGCCTCAAAGGTGAAGTCTTCTACCCGCGCACCGAATACTGCACCGACAACGGCGCCATGATCGCCTATGCCGGCATGCAACGCCTGAAGGCGGGAGTCTTCGAACCCCTCGTCGTCAAGGCCGTGCCGCGCTGGCCGCTGGACACTCTGGATCCGGTGTGATCCTGACGATCCACGACAAAAAGAAAGGGGCCTGCGGCCCCTTTTTCATCTTGATGACGGTATTCATACCCGTTTAGTTGGTGCGGAACAGCGCCTCAATGGACAGCCCCTGCCCCAGCAGAATTTCCCGCAGACGGCGCAACCCTTCCACCTGGATCTGGCGCACCCGCTCGCGGGTCAAACCAATCTCGGCGCCCACGTCTTCCAGGGTGGCCGGTTCATAGCCGAGCAGACCGAAACGGCGGGCCAGCACTTCGCGCTGCTTGGGATTCAGCTCCTCCAGCCAGTGCACTATGCTGCTGCGCATGTCATCTTCCTGGGACTCCAGCTCGGGCCCCATTCCGCGCTCGTCGGAAAGCACATCCAGCAACGCCTTGTCGCGATCGCCACCAATGGGAGTATCCACCGAGGTGATCTTCTCGTTGAGCTTGAGCATGCGATTCACATCGTCCACAGAGCGATCCAGTGCAGAGGCGATATCCTCGGCGGTCGGCTCATGGTCGAGACGATGGGAAAGCTCGCGTGCAGTGCGCAGATAGACGTTCAGCTCCTTGACCACATGGATGGGCAGACGAATGGTACGGGTCTGGTTCATGATGGCCCGCTCTATGGTCTGGCGGATCCACCAGGTAGCATAGGTGGAGAAACGGAAGCCTCGCTCGGGGTCGAACTTCTCGACGGCGCGGATAAGGCCGAGGTTGCCCTCTTCGATGAGATCCAGCAGCACCAGGCCGCGGTTGTTGTAGCGCCGGGCAATCTTGACCACCAGGCGCAGGTTGGATTCGATCATGCGCTTGCGCGCCGCTTTGTCGCCACGCAGGGCACGGCGGGCGTAGTAGACTTCCTCTTCAGCCGTGAGCAAGGGGGAGAAGCCTATCTCCCCCAGATAGAGCTGGGTGGCGTCCATTACCTTGTTCAGCTCGGGCGCCATCAGTTCATCGGAAATGGTCTCTTCGGCTTCGGCCGCCACTTCCTGAACCTCTTCTTCCTCCTGAACCTCCAGCTCCTCGTCGAACTCTAACTCTGCATCCTGCATTACCAGTTGTTCTTGGCTCATGATATCTCTCCCTGACCTACACCAGAGTAAGACTCAGCTCTCTGAGTTAACGCTTTGGCAAATAGCCCATCGGGTTGATCGACTTGCCTTTGTACCGGATTTCAAAGTGCAAGCGCACATCCGGCGCATCCGTGCTACCCATATTGGCGATAACCGCTCCGCCCTTCACGGTGTCTCCCTCCTTGACCCTCAACTCATCGTTGTGAGCGTAGGCGGAGAGATAGTCATCGTTGTGCTTGAGAATTATCAGCTTGCCATAACCTCGCAGTGCACTGCCCGCATAGACCACTTTGCCGCTGCTCGCAGCGTAAATGGGTTGGCCCTTCTGGCCGGAAATGTCGATGCCCTTGTTGCCTTGTTCCGCAACGGAGAAGCCTTCAACGATCCGCCCTTTGGTCGGCCAATGCCAGGAGAGTGTTGACGAGGAACTGACGGTTTTTTGTTCTTTCGCCTGAGCGTATGCTGTTGACGAGGCAGGAGCAATCGTTTTCTGAGCAATAAATGGTGTGGTCGTACCTGCCGGAGCCGTGGCCAGGGGTTTGGGCCCCGTGCTGGTCACAACCGGTGTGGTTGCTGCCACCATCTGACCACCCGAGGAACCCGCGCCCCCCACATTGAGCACCTGACCCACGTGCAATGCATAAGGAGCCTGAAGGTTGTTGCGCTGGGCCAAGGCCTGGTTGGAGAGACCGAACTGGCGACCGATGCTGCTCAAGGTATCGCCACGGCGCACCTCGTAACTGCCAGACCCCGTCACGCTGCCACGACTGACAGGGCTGCCGACGGTTGCCACCGCCATGGGGGCGGAAGCGCCATCGAGCCTGAGCTGCTGGCCGGGATAAATGTTATAGGGGGGAGTGATGCCATTGATGCTGATAAGCGAAGCCACATCCATGCCAGAACGAAATGCAATGGAGTAGAGAGTGTCTCCTTTGACCACGGTGTACCCGTTGCCTGCAATGCCGGGCTTGGTCATACCTTGACGCACGGGGATGGTCGAAGCGACCTGATCATTGCCCAGGCTGTGCACCGGAGCCGCAGTCTTGCTGGAGGAACAGGCAAGCAGCAGCCATGACAACACGACGACACCGCTACCTTGCCAAACACGCGAACACATAGTGGATCCTTAACGACTAAACCAGAAATAGGCCGCAACGGCCAAACCAATACAGAGCCAGCCCAGCACATCCACATAGTGCATCAGCTTGCGCTCCATCTTCTCGCCGCCCCAACGCATCAGACCTGCAACCAGGAAGAAGCGCATGCCACGACCGATCAGCGAGGTCAGGATGAAAGGCAACAGTGCCATGTGGAGCAAGCCAGCCGTGACGGTAAACACCTTGTAGGGGATCGGCGTGAAGCTGGCAATAAAAATAACCCAGATGCCCCACTGCGCGAACCACTGCTCGGCCAGGGCAATCTTGTCCTCATAGCCAACCGAGGTCACCAGCGGCTGCACCACTGGCTCCCACAGGGCATAGCCGAGCAGATAACCAAACAGGGCGCCCAGCACCGAAAAGAGAGTGGCCAGCGCGGCATAGTGCCAGGCGCGATGAGGTTTGCCGAGCGCCATGGGCGCCAGCATCACATCCACCGGAATGGGCCAGAAGATGGATTCAATAAAGGCGGTGATGGCCAGATACCAGGGGGCATACTTGTGGCGTGCCCACTGCATCACCAGAACATAAAGGCGGGAAAACAACTTCACTCGACATCTCCGTCAATCAGGGGAACGAAACGTACCGGCTCCAGGATCCGGCTGGTGAGCTGGGAGCCCGATCGCTCGATGAGCTGCAGGGTCTGCTGGCCATCACCCACCGGCAACACCAGACGACCACCATCAGCCAGCTGATCGGTCAGGGCCTTGGGGACCTCACTGGCCGCCGCCGTCACCAGAATGGCGTCGAAAGGGCCCTTGTTGGGCCAACCTAGCCACCCATTGCCGTGCTTGGCCGACACATTGTGCAGATCAAGCTGGCGCAATCTGCGCCGGGCCTGAAACTGCAGCGACTTGATCCGCTCCATGGTGTAGACATGCTCCACCAGGTGGGCCAGTACCGCCGTCTGGTAGCCCGATCCCGTCCCGATCTCCAGCACATGGGCCGGATCGTTCTGGATCAGCAGCTCGGTCATGCGCGCCACGATGTAAGGCTGGGAGATGGTCTGCCCATGGCCGATGGGCAGGGCCGTATTGTCCCAGGCCTTGTGGGCCATGGCCTCGTCCACAAACAGCTGGCGCGGCACCTTCGCGATCGCCGCCAATACGCGGAAATCGCGGACATCCTGGGCAATCAGTTGATTCAACAGGCGCTGTACTATCACAACGTCATCCCTGCAGATCCAGCCACGCGCCCAGGGTCGACAGACTGCCGTAGGCCGTCATGTCGATGGTCAGGGGAGTGATGGAGACATAACCCTGCTCGATGGCGGCAAAGTCCGTTCCCTCTCCCGCATCCTGCTGGTTGCCGGGGGGACCAATCCAGTAGACCGGCTGACCACGGGGATCCTCGGTGCGGATCACCGACTCCGCCCGGTGGCGATTGCCAAGGCGGGTCACCCTGATCCCCTTGATCTGCTCGAGCGGCAGGTCCGGCACATTCACGTTGAGGATCTGATCCGCAGGCAACGGATGCACCATCAGCCCCCGCACCAGCTGGGCGGCGTAGTGGGCCGCACTGGCGAAATGAGTCTTTCCCACCAGCGATACGGCGATGGAGGGGAAACCCAGATGACGCCCTTCCGTCGCGGCAGCCACCGTCCCCGAGTAGATGACGTCATCCCCCAGGTTGGCCCCGTGATTGATACCGGCCACCACCATGTCGGGCTCAGGGCGCAGCAGTTCGTTGACCGCCAGATGAACGCAGTCGGTCGGCGTCCCCTTGACCGCATAACTCTTGATGCCGTGAAAACTGGACGCATCGAGGCGGGTGACCCGCAGCGGTACTTCCAGCGTCAGGGAGTGGCTGGCACCGCTGCGGTTGCGATCCGGAGCCACCACCACGACCTCGCCACAGGCACGCAACGCCTCGCTGAGGGCGCGAATGCCCTCGGCGTGTACCCCATCGTCATTACTGACCAGAATTCGCATCGGTTGAGTTCCTGAAACCGTGATCGGCCTCTTCGGCCTGCATTAACTCTCGTACCACGCTGGTGGCAAAGGCGCCGGCAGGCAGGAAGAACGACAGGGTCAGCACCTCGTCCTCCCGTTGCCAGCTCATCTGCTCCGGCTTGAGCAGCAGCGGGCGCCTGTCCTGATCCAGCCCGGCTTTCTCCAGTCCTTCGCACCAGTCACCATAAGGAGCCAGCACTTCTTGCTCGAACTCGGCAGCAGCGCCCTGGCTCGCCAGACGGCCACGGCCCCACTGGGGAGCGGTCAGCTGCACGTCTCCGGAGGCAAGGCGAGCCTCCAGCTCGGGAGTCACGCTCTCTTCGCTGAAGATGGAGTGGCTGCCCTTGAGCATCACGCAGTCGCCTGCCAGCAGCTGATGGGCCAGTCCCTGCTCGATGCGGGCGCTGACGATGGCATTGAACAGCATGCTGCGGGCGGCGGACAGATAGAGGGATCGCTTGTTGCGATCCTTGATCCGTTTGCCGGCGAACATCGCCTTGGCGGCCTCCAGGTTGTTGCCACCTCGGCCGAAACGCTGCTCGCCGTAGTAGTTGGGCACCCCCTGGGTTGCTATCGCCTGCAGACGGGATTCCAACCCGTCGGCCTGCTCCAGCCCGGTGAGACGCAGGGTGAAGTGGTTGCCCTTGAGATAGCCGACCCGCAGCTTCTTGTTGTGGCGCTTCACCTCAAGGATCCGGATGTTGTCGTTCTCGATGACCGAGAGATCCGGCTCGCCCTTGCCCGGCAGATGGATGCCGAACCACTGTTCGGTCACCGCATGGCGATCTTTCAGACCAGCCCAGGTCACCGCATTGCGGGCAACCCCGGCCGCATCGGCCAGCAGGCCAGCCACCCAGGCGGTATTCTCGCCGGTTTTGCGTACCCGGACGAAGATGTGTTCCCCCTCGCCGCAAGGTGCAAACCCGAGATCTTCATTGACCACGAAGTCGGCGGCCTCGGCCTTGAGGATGCCGCGAGCAGTGGGCGTCCCGTGCAGATAGGCAAGTTGTTCAAGCATCATTGTTTCACCAGCAAGACGACGGCTTCGGTGGCGATCCCTTCCTTGCGCCCCGTGAATCCGAGTTGTTCGGTGGTGGTCGCCTTGACGTTCACCCGGTTCAAATCACATTGCAGATCCGCGGCCAGCACGGCGCACATGGCGTCGATATGGGGGGCCATCTTGGGGGCCTGGGCGATGATGGTCACATCCAGGTTGCCGATGGCATAACCTGCGAGCTGCACGCGGGCAAAGACATCCCGCAGCAGGATGCGGCTGTCGATGCCCTTGAATTCGGCGGCGGTATCGGGGAAGTGGCGGCCGATGTCGCCAGCGCCGATAGCCCCCAGTAGGGCATCGCTCACCGCATGCAGCACCACGTCACCATCGGAGTGGGCCAGCAGGCCCTGTTCATAGGGCACTGCCACCCCGCCCAGCATGCAGGGACCGACCCCGCCAAACTTGTGAACATCAAAACCATGTCCGATCCGCATCATGCCTGCGCCCTCCTCAATACACGGAAATCTGTCTCATCAAAACCATGTCCGGTGCGGATCATGCCTGCTCCTCTGGGGATGAATCGGGTCGTGCCGACCGGCACGCACGTTGTTGCTGTAAATAGAGCCCGGCCAGGGAGAGATCTTCCGGCCGGGTCACCTTGATGTTATCGGCCCGCCCTTCCACCATGCGCACGGGGAGACCGGCGCGTTCCATGGCGGAGGCTTCATCGGTGATGGCGGCGCCGAGCGCCAGCCCCTCCTCCAGCGCCCGCTTGAGGGGGCGAACCAAAAACATCTGGGGCGTCAGGGCATGCCAGAGCTGCTCGCGATCCACGGTGGCGAGGATATTGCCGGCCGCATCGGTGCGCTTCATGGTATCGCGCACCCGGCTGCCGAGGATGGCACCGCCAGAGGCCATGGCGGCAGCAATGAGCGCATCGAGATCCTCGTGGGTCAGACAGGGCCGGGCCGCGTCATGCACCAGTGCCCACTCCCCTTCTGCAACGTGCAACGCATTGAGCACGGAGTAGGCACGCTCGCTTCCCCCTTGCACTCGCAGCACCCGCGGATCGGTTGCCACGGTCAAGGTCTCAAACCAGCGGTCGTGGGGCGCCAGCGCCACGATCACACGGGCGATGGCGGGATGGGAGAGCAGACGCTCCAGGGTGTGCTCCAGAATGCATTTCCCTGCCAGGGAAAGGTACTGCTTAGGGCAACTGGCCCCCATGCGACTACCAATACCGGCAGCCGGGACGATAGCGGTCAGGCCGCTCAGGCTATCAGTCATCGTAGGGGGCACCATCAGGCTCCGTCACCTGATCCTTTTCTTTGGGAATGATTCGGTAGAAGGTCTCGCCCTGCTTGATATAGCCAAGATCGTTGCGCGACAACTCCTCGATGGCCTCAAGGCCAGAGGTAAGATCGTCGATTTCCCGGTAAATCAGACTGTTGCGATCCTTGAGTACCAGGTTGTCCTGTTGCTGCCGCTCGATGGCGGTGGAGAGTTCCCGATAGTCGGAGAGGCCGTTTTTCCCCAGCCAGAGGTCATATTGCAGCCCTCCCAACAGGAGGAGCAGGATAAGAGTGAGTAGCCGCATGCACTGAGTCTCCTTCAAGCGGCCTAGTTTCCCATATTCGCAGGCAAGACAAAAGAAAGCCTGTGTGCCGGATGGGTTGGTCGGAATAAAAAATGCAGTTCGCACACGCCCATAAGCGCAGAACGAAAAAGCCCCGCCAGATGGCGGGGCTTTGTGAAGCATGAGCGCAGGCGAAAATTAAGCCTGGTTCTTCACTTCTTTCAGACCACGGAACGGAGCCTTGGCACCCAGGGCTTCTTCGATACGGATCAGCTGGTTGTACTTGGCAACACGGTCAGAACGGCTCATGGAACCGGTCTTGATCTGGCCAGCAGCGGTACCCACAGCCAGGTCGGCGATGGTCGCGTCTTCGGTCTCACCGGAGCGGTGGGAGATGACGGCAGTGTAGCCAGCGTCTTTGGCCATCTTGATGGCAGCCAGAGTTTCGGTCAGGGAACCGATCTGGTTGAACTTGATCAGGATGGAGTTGGCGATGCCGTTGTCGATACCGCGCTTCAGGATCTTGGTGTTGGTTACGAACAGGTCGTCACCCACGATCTGGATTTTCTTGCCCAGTTCGGCGGTCTGGTAGGCGAAGCCTTCCCAGTCGGACTCGTCCAGGCCATCTTCGATGGAGACGATCGGGAACTTGGTGGTCAGGTCAGCCAGGAAGTCGGAGAAACCGTTGGAGGTGAAGATACGACCTTCGCCCTTCAGGTTGTACTCTTTCTTCTCTGCGTCGTAGAACTCGGACGCAGCGCAGTCCATGGCCAGGGTGATGTCGGTGCCCAGTTTGTAACCGGCAGCGGCAACGGCTTCAGCGATCACTTCCAGCGCTTCGGCGTTGGATTTCAGGTTCGGAGCGAAACCACCTTCGTCACCGACGGCAGTGTTGTAGCCCTTGGACTTCAGCACTTTGGCCAGGTTGTGGAACACTTCTGCGCCCATGCGAACGGCTTCTTTCAGGGTCTTGGCGCCAACCGGCTGGATCATGAACTCCTGGATGTCGACGTTGTTGTCGGCGTGCTCACCACCGTTGATGATGTTCATCATGGGCAGCGGCATGGAGTAGACACCCGGGGTGCCATTCAGCTCGGCGATGTGGGCGTACAGCGGCATGCCTTTGGCAGCAGCGGCAGCTTTGGCGTTGGCCAGGGAAACAGCCAGGATGGCGTTGGCGCCGAACTTGGATTTGTTCTCGGTACCGTCGAGGTCGATCATGATCTGGTCGACAGTGGCCTGGTCCTTGGCATCTTTACCCAGCAGAGCCTGAGCGATCGGGCCGTTGACAGCGTCGATGGCTTTCAGCACGCCTTTACCCAGGAAACGGCTCTTGTCGCCGTCACGCAGTTCCAGCGCTTCGCGGGAACCGGTGGACGCGCCAGACGGAGCGGCTGCCATACCAACAAAACCACCTTCCAGGTGAACTTCGGCCTCAACGGTCGGGTTACCACGGGAGTCGATGATTTCACGACCGATCACTTTAACGATCTTGGACATGTGTATTTCCTCAGGTTTCGTAAAAAAACAACAAAAATATGCCAAAAAAAGCGGCTGTGGCACAGAGCCCCAACCGCATTTATTTTCAATTACTTCAAATTACGCTTCTGATACTCGCCCGCCGCCTTCACAAAACCGGCGAACAGGGCGTGGCCATCACGGGGAGTCGAGGTGAACTCCGGGTGGAACTGCGCGGCCACGAACCAGGGGTGATCCGGGATCTCGATGATTTCCACCAGCTTCTTGTCGGCGGAGAGACCGGTCACCTTCAGACCTGCCGCTTCAATCTGCGGCAGCAGCTTGTTGTTCACTTCATAACGGTGACGGTGGCGCTCGTAAATGGTCGGGCTGCCGTACATCTGACGCACCTTGGAATCTTCCACCAGGTGGCAGAGCTGGGAGCCCAGACGCATGGTGCCGCCCAGATCGGACTTCTCGGTCCGGGTCTCGACGTTGCCTTCATCATCCACCCACTCGGTGATGAGACCGACCACGGGGAACGGGCTGTCTTTCTTGAACTCGGAGGAGTGAGCCCCTTCCATGCCCGCCACGTTGCGGGCGTATTCGATCAAGGCAACCTGCATGCCCAGGCAGATACCGAGGTACGGGATCTTGTTCTCGCGGGCATATTTGGCGGCCAGAATCTTGCCTTCCACGCCGCGTTCGCCGAAGCCACCCGGTACCAGGATCGCATCCAGACCTTCCAGCAGCTCGGCGCCACGGGTCTCGATGTCCTGGGAGTCAATGTACTTGATGTTGACGGAGAGACGGGTCTTCAGGCCACCGTGCTTGAGCGCTTCGTTGACGGACTTGTAGGCGTCCGGCAGGGAGACATACTTGCCGACCATGCCGATGGTCACTTCTGCGGTCGGGTTGGCCTCTTCATAGATGACCTGTTCCCACTCGGCCAGGTCGGCTTCTTTGCACTCGATGCCGAAGCGCTCGGTGATGTAGCCGTCCAGCCCCTGGGATTTCAGCAGCGCCGGGATCTTGTAGATGGAGTCGACATCCTTCATGGAGATGACGGCGCGCTCGGGCACGTTGCAGAACAGGGCGATCTTGGCACGCTCGTTGGCCGGAATGGCGCGGTCGGAGCGGCAGATCAGCACATCCGGCTGGATACCGATGGAGAGCAGCTCCTTCACGGAGTGCTGGGTCGGCTTGGTCTTCACCTCGCCGGCGGCGGCCAGGTAAGGAACCAGGGTCAGGTGCATGAACATGGCATTGTTGCGACCCACAATGGCCGCCAGCTGACGAATGGCTTCAAGGAACGGCAGGGACTCGATGTCGCCCACGGTACCGCCCACTTCGACGATGGCAACCTGATGGCCTTCGGCACCGGCAATCACCCGTTCCTTGATGGCGTTGGTGATGTGCGGGATCACCTGGATGGTGGCGCCCAGATAGTCACCACGACGCTCCTTGCGCAGCACGTCTGCATAGATGCGGCCGGTGGTGAAGTTGTTGCGGCGGGTCATCTTGGTGCGGATGAAACGCTCGTAGTGGCCCAAATCCAGATCGGTTTCGGCCCCGTCCTCGGTTACAAACACTTCACCATGCTGGGTCGGGCTCATGGTGCCCGGATCCACGTTGATGTACGGGTCCAGTTTCATGATGGTCACATCCAGACCACGGGCTTCCAGAATGGCTGCCAGAGAAGCTGCGGCAATGCCTTTGCCGAGGGATGAAACAACGCCACCAGTCACAAAAATATATTTGGTCGTCATGCTGAACCTGAAAGAAGTTTAGGGAATTTTAAGGGGTGCTTCGGGGATGAAGCAGGACGGGGAAACAGTATACCAAAACCCCCACTCCCAAACAATGAACAAAAATCTATCAGGCTCCCCGCCGCCCCGTCTTGCGCCAAATCAACTTTGCTCGGTTTCCTTGGCCTTGTTCCAGGCCTCGTCCAGCTTCTCCAGGGAGCAATCCGTCATTTTCAGACCTTCTGCGGCAATAAAGTGTTCAACCTGACGAAAACGACGCTCAAACTTGGTGTTGGCAGCCCGCAGCACCTGCTCGGGATCCTTGCCCAGATGGCGCACCAGGTTGACGGTGGCGAACAAGAGATCGCCGAGCTCGTCGCTCACCCGAGCCTCGTCCACGTCGACCATCAGCGCCTCTTCCATCACCTCGTCGATCTCCTCGTGGATCTTGTCCACCACAGGCCCCAGCGTCTTCCAGTCGAAACCGACGGTGGCGCAGCGCTTCTGGATCTTGGCTGCCCGGGTCAGGGCAGGCAGGGAGAGGGGGATATCGTCCAGCACGCTTTCCTTGTCGAGCGCGGCCCGCTCTTTGGCCTTTTCCGCCTCCCAGTTCGCTTTGACCGCCTGCTCGTCACCCAGGTCGGCATCGGAGAAGACATGGGGGTGGCGGCGAATGAGCTTCTCGCTCACGGTATCGACGATGTCGGCAAAGTCGAACAATCCCTGCTCCTTGCCGAGCTGGGCATAGAACACGACCTGGAACAGCAGATCACCGAGCTCCCCCTTCAGCCCTTGCCAATCTTCGCTCTCGATGGCATCCGCCACCTCGTAGGCCTCCTCCAGGGTGTGCGGCACTATGGTCTGGAAGCTCTGCTTGAGATCCCAGGGACAGCCCCCGTTCGGGTCACGCAATCTAGCCATGATGTCGAGCAGTTGGGGAAGGTCGTAGCGTTGGGACATGGGCAACTCACTTTCGATTCAGTAAATGGGTTCATGAATATCCGCTCACGCCACTGCTCCACATGCTGTGGAGCCATGGCGGCCGGAGATGGGGCGCGTGATATCCGTCTTCAATGCTCTACAAGGAGGGAGAAAATGCAGACCGGCCACTGGGGCCGGTCGGTTGAGCATTACAGCCGCTTGGCGCTGATCACGTCGTTGAGCTGACTGAGCTTGGCCAACGCCCGGTTGAAGGCGTTGATGTTGTAAATCTCCAGCTCCATGTCTATTTCGGCAGTCTGCTCGCGCACGTTGGAGCGCGAACGCACTCCCATCACGTTGATCTTCTCGTTGGCGAGCACGGTGGTGATGTCGCGCAGCAGGCCGGATCTGTCGTTGGAGAGAATGCGGATGGTGAGACCGTAACCGCCGGAGTAGTTCTCCCCCCAGACCGCATCGATCAAGCGCTCCGGGTTGCGACGCGACAGCTCCTTGAGCTGCTCGCAATCCTCCCGGTGGATGGAAACCCCCCGTCCCATGGTGATGAAGCCCTGGATGGCGTCCCCCGGGATGGGCTGGCAGCAGCGGGCGATGTGAGTCATCAGGTTGCCCACCCCTTCCACCACGATGTGATCCTTGGGTTTGGGGCGGAAGGGCACATTGGCCTTCTGCTCCAGCTTCTCCAGCAGACGGCGATCTTCTTCTTCCGCCGTCGGCTTGTTGTAGCGGGTGTCCAGATAATTGAGCAGCTGGTTGATGCGGATGTCGCCGCTGCCGATACCGGCCAGCAAATCTTCCAGCTCCTCCGCATGGAAGCGCTCCAGCACTACCTTGTCCACCTTGGAGAGGGTGAGGTTGTGTCTGTCCAGCTCTTTCTCCAGCAGCTCCTTGCCGGCGGCGATGTTCTTGTCCCGGTCCAGCTTTCTGAACCAGGTGGCCACCTTGGCCCGCGCCCGGCTGGAGCGCAGGAAGCCGGCGTTCGGGTTCATCCAGTCGCGGCTCGGGTTCGGCTCCTTCTGGGTGATCACCTCCACCTGATCACCGGTTTGCAGCGTATAGGTGAAGGGCACGATACGACCGTCGATCTTGGTGCCGATGCAGCGGTGACCGATCATGCTATGCACGTGATAGGCGAAGTCGAGCGGCGTCGCCCCTGCCGGCAGGTCGATGACATCGCCCTTGGGAGTGAAGACATAAACCCTGTCCTCGAACACCTGACTGCGCAGATCGTCCAGCAAGGAGCCGCTCTCCGAGAGATCCTCCTGCCAGGCGAGGAGTTTGCGCAGCCATTCGATCTTGTCTTCGAAGGTGCTGGTCTTGGCAGCGGCCTGTGCACCTTCCTTGTAGCGCCAGTGCGCAGCCACACCGAGCTCCGCATCCTGATGCATCTGCTCGGTACGGATCTGGATCTCCACTGTCTTGCCCTCCTCCCCCACCACCACGGTGTGGATGGACTGGTAGCCATTGGGCTTGGGGTTGGCGACATAGTCGTCAAATTCGCGGGGAATATGGTGGAAATGGGTGTGAACGATACCGAGCGCCGCGTAGCAATCCTGCAGCCGCTTGGTGATCACCCGCACCGCGCGCACATCGAACAGCTCGTTGAATTCGAGGTGCTTCTTCTGCATCTTGCGCCAGATGCTGTAGATGTGTTTCGGTCGGCCATAGACCTCGGCCTCGACGCCGGCCTCGGCCAGGGCATCGCGCAGAGACTGCACGAATTCACGGATGTAGCGCTCGCGGTCGAGCCGTTTCTCGTCCAGCTGTTTGGCGATCTGCTTGTAGGTGTCCGGGTGCAGGTAGCGGAAGGCGAGATCCTCGAGCTCCCACTTGAGCTGACCGATACCGAGGCGGTTCGCAAGGGGGGCATAGATGTTGGTGATCTCCTGGGCCATCAGCACCCGGGTCTCCTCATCCGCCTTCTTCGCCTCACGCAGGCAGGCGATGCGCTCCGCCAGCTTGATGACCACGGCGCGCACGTCCTCGACCATGGCGAGCAGCATGCGGCGCACGTTGTCCACCTGCTCCGGCGAGGTTTCGCTGCGGTGAAGGGTTTGCAGGGAGCGGATGGCCTCCATCTCCAGCACCCCTTCCACCAGCTTGGCGATCTTGGGGCCGAAGTCCTCGTTCACCTTTTCCTGGCTGATGAGACCGGCTTCGACGAAGGGATAGAGAATGGCGGCCTTGAGGGTGGCGAGATCCATGCTGAGCATCAGCAGGATGCCCACCATCTCGACCCCGCGCACCAGCAGGCGGTTGGTGAGCGCTTCGTCACCCAGGGTCAGGCAATACTGGTAGACGGTTCGCAGCTGATTCTTGTCACTTTCACTCAGGGTAAGGGAACTGACCCACTCATCCAGAGTGAAATTGTCTTTCAAATGAATATCGCGCACCGCAACCATGGTATCAATCCTTAAAAGTGTGGGGTCGAAAGCCGATGCTCTCCTCATCCCCTCATCAACTGATGACTGCCTCAAATGGGGATGCATGAAAGAGTTTTCAAGGCATGTCACCGCGCAAGGTGACAGGGCTCTTCCCCGCATCCGATCCACTATCGACGACCTAGATTACCCTAATCACTCCCGCTCAAACAGCGCTGCCGCCGCTGGAAAACCAAGATAACCGCATTCTGCCCTGCCCGTTGAAGGCAGCGAAAAACACCTGTTTTACCTCACTCTGGCAGCATCATGCACATCGAAAAATCATCACGACCGCATCTTGATTCATCCAGAATAATGCGGTCGCCTCGACTCAGCCCCGTTCGAACAGCGCCATGGACTCCAGATGACCGGTGTGGGGGAACATGTCCAGCATCCCCAGACGGGTCAGCTTGTAGCCTCCCTGCACCAGCACCTGACTGTCACGGGCCAGGGTGACCGGGTTACAGGAAACATAGACCACCCGTTTGGGGGAAAGTGCCACCACGTGGCTCATCACCTCCAGCGCCCCGGGTCTGGCCGGATCCAGCAGTACCAGATCGAACCCTTCCCGGGCCCAGGACATGCCTACGATGTCGCCGCTCAAGTCCGCCTTGTAGAAGCGGGCGTTGTCGATGCCGTTGCGGCGGGCATTCTCCTGTGCACGCGTCACCATGGCGAGCTCCCCTTCCACCCCCACCACTTCGCAGGCCTGACGGGCCAGCGGCAGGGTGAAGTTGCCGATGCCGCAGAAGAGGTCCAGCACCTTGTCATCCTTGCCTGCGTCGAGCCAGCTCAATGCCTGCTCCACCATGCGCTGGTTGACGGGCCCGTTGACCTGGATGAAGTCGCCGGGAGCGAATGCAAGAGACAGGCCATCCAGCGTGTAACTTGGCTGAGACTGTTGACGCAGAGGTTCGATCTGCTCGTCCGCCGCCTGCAGATAGAGGTCTATCCCCTGGGCGGTGGCAAACTCGGTCAAGTGCGCCCGATCCGCCTCGGTGGGGCGACCGGTGTGGCGCAGCAGCATCAGAATGCCCTGCTCCCCCTGAATGAGTTCCGCATGGCCCAGTTCGCGCTGGCTCTTCAGCCGGTTGAGGCATTCGCGCAGAGGGGCGATAAGGGCGGAGAGGGGCTCGGCCAGCACAGGACAGCCGGCAATCTCTACCAGATCGTTAGACTGGCGACGGCGAAAGCCCACCCGGGTGCAGCGACCGTTCTTGTCAAACTTGATGGCCAGACGGCAGACCCGGCGGTAGGCGCGGGACTCCCCCGTCAGCGCAGGTGCCAACGCTGGCGCCTGGATGTTGCCAAGGCGCTCGAACAGGCTGACCAGTCCCGCCTCCTTGGCCGCCAGTTGATCTCCCTCTCCCAGGTGCTGGGCACTGCAACCGCCACACTCGCGATAGTGGTCGCAGAAGGGGGCTACCCGGTTGGCCGCCGGCGTCACCACCTGTTGCAGGGAGGCGTGGGCATAGTGCTTCTTGTCGTCGATGATACGGGCCTTGATGGCCTCGCCGGGCAGCGCCCCTTCGACGAAGATGGCCTTGCCCTGATGACGGCCGATACCGACACAGTGGTGATCCAGACTGTCTACCGTAAATTCAATACGTTGGGGCTGGGTGGATTTCTTTTGGGGCTTGAAAAACTGGGCCATAAAACTTGGTGCCTATAGGTGGCTATGTCATGATTGTGGAATCTGCGGCAGACCATTGTCCCACAAGAATAATCGTATGACCAAATACGGCCTGAGGGCCCCAGCCGCGGCATCCGCCCCATCGTCCATTCTGACCAAAAGTGGCCCATTGATATGACCGGATACGGCCTGAGACCCCGTACAGCGACAATGACTGTATTGCCTGCCCGACCCCGGTGCCTGCATGCGCCCCGGGTCATGGCTTCTCTTGCGAAAGGCGGGTCGGCGGCATGACCAAGTACGGTCTCAGGGCCCGGGTGCTGGCCTTCACCATCTTGCCGACCCTCATCATCGGCGGCCTCATCGCCGGCTATTTCACTTTCCACCGCTATCAGCAGCTGGAAAACAACCTCATCGATCAGGGCATCAACATCATCGAGCCCCTGGCCATCGCCAGCGAATACGGCATGACACAGCACAGCCGCGAATCCCTCAAGCGGCTGATCGGGCTCACCCATCGCAAGAACTCGCCCTTCATCAAGTCCATCGCCGTCTTCACCCAGGAGAACCAGCTGTTCGTGACGTCCAACTACCACAGGGACTTCAGCCAGCTTCGTCTGCCGGACGGCAGCGTCATCCCGGCCCTGACCAGCGTCTCCGTCAACGGCGATGACATCATACTGCGCACCCCCATCCAGGCAGAGACCAGCCTGGACGGCTTCCCGCTGCCAAGCGATCTGGAGCCGCCGGTCATCGGCTACATCTCCATGCAACTCGCCACGGACAGGGCCATCGTCCTGCAGTACCGCGACGCCTTCTTCGCGGTCATCATCGTGCTCATCGGGCTGGCCATCAGCGCCCTGTTCGGCTTCCGTCTGGTCAAGAGCGTGACCCAGCCCATCACCGACATGGTGCAGGCGGTGCACCGGATCAGGGAGGGGCGACTCGATACCCGGGTCAGCGGCCAGCTCACCGGCGAGCTGGACATGCTTAAGAACGGCATCAACGCCATGGCCAAGGCGCTCTCCGAATATCACGAGGAGATGCAGCAGAATATCGATCAGGCGACGTCGGATCTGCGGGAGACCCTCGAGCAGATCGAGATCCAGAACGTCGAGCTCGACATGGCGAAGAAGCGCGCTCAGGAGGCCGCCAGGGTCAAGTCCGAATTCCTCGCCAACATGTCCCACGAGCTACGCACCCCGCTCAACGGGGTCATCGGCTTCACCCGCCAACTGCTCAAGACCAGCCTGACCCCGAGCCAGACCGACTACATGCAGACCATCGAGAAGTCGGCGCGCAACCTCCTTGGGATCATCAACGACATCCTCGACTTCTCCAAGTTGGAGGCGGGCAAGCTGCAGCTCGAGCACATCCCCTTCAGCCTGCGGGACACCCTCAACGAGAGCATGCACCTGCTGGGGCCGAGCGCCCACGACAAGCAGCTCGAACTCTCCCTCCAGGTGGATGCCGCCGTGCCGGACTACCTCACCGGCGACCCCATGCGCCTGCAGCAGGTGCTCACCAACCTCACCGGCAACGCCATCAAGTTCACCGAGCGCGGCAACGTGGACGTGCGTGTCGAGCAGACCGGGGAATCCAGCGGCAACAAGGTGCGCCTGCGGGTGCTGATTCGCGATACCGGCATCGGCATCTCGGAAGAGCAGCAGCGCCAGTTGTTCCAGGCCTTCAACCAGGCAGACTCCTCCATCTCCCGCCGCTATGGGGGCACCGGGCTCGGGCTCGTCATCACCCAGAAGCTGGTGCAGCAGATGGGGGGCCAGATCCGCTTCGAATCCGAACTCGGCAAGGGGTCGGTCTTCTCGTTCCACCTGGATCTGGATGTCTCGCCCCTGCCCCAGAGCGAGCGGCTTCCGCTGGATCGCATCCAGGGCAAGCGGGTCTGGCTGCTGGAGCCGGATCCCTTTACTCACGCCTCCCTGCTCGCCCTGCTGGGAGAGTGGCACCTGGATGTGCACTCCCTGACGGTGGACGAGGAGTGGCCCCCGATGAGCAGCCAGGACATGGTGCTCATCGGCAGCAGCACCCTGCACAGCCCGCAGCAGGTGATTGCCCGTCTCGACGGACTGGACGGCCAGCAGAACACCATAGTGCTGCTCAGCAGCCACGAGCCGGCCCTCTACGACGCCATGCTGTCCCACGGCGCCGTCCACTGCCTCTCCAAGCCCATCAACCATCGCAAATTGCTGCACGCTCTGCTCTCCCCCGAGGCGGTACGCCGTGCCCCCCTGCCCGCGCCGATGCCGCGCAGCGTGCAGGCGGTCAAGGTGCTGGCGGTGGATGACAACGCCGCTAACCTCAAGCTCATCGCCGCCATGCTCAAAGAGATGGTGACCGAGGTGGTGGTGTGCAAGAACGGCAAGGAGGCGGTCAACCTGGCCCAGAGCCAGCCGTTCGACATCATCTTCATGGATATCCAGATGCCCGTCATGGACGGCATCAGCGCCACCCAGGCGATCCGCCACCACTCCCTCAACACCGAGACCCCCATCGTCGCGGTCACCGCCCATGCCATTCCCGGTGAGCGGGAGCGCCTCATTCGCCAGGGCATGGACGACTACCTGGCCAAACCTATCGACGAGGGGATGCTGGCGCAGCTCATCACCGACTTCGCCCACCGACGGCACCAGAATCACGGGGATCAGCAGATAGACTGGCCCCTCGCCGTGCGTCAGGCCGCCGGCAAGCCAGCCCTCGCCCGGGAGATGCTGACCATGTTGCTGGCCAGCTTCGACGAGGTGGAGCCCATCCTGGCGGCGGCGCTGGAAGGGAGTGCCGACGATGCAGACGTGCTGGCCCAGCTCCACCGCCTCAACGGTGGCTGCGCCTATTCCGGGGTGCCGGGTCTGCAACGCCTGCTCTCCCAGCTCGAACAGCAGCTGCGCGACGGGGTCGCCGTGAGCGATCTGGAACCCGAATTGCTGGAGCTGCAGGATGCCCTGGAGCAGGTGAGGCAAGAGGCCCCCCGCTACCTGGCCCTGACCGACTGAGGCGCTTTTTCTGACTGGACAGGCGGCAGGTGGTAACATCTGCGCCGTTTCCACAGGAGTCAACATGACCAACAACGATATTCTGCGCCGCCTGCGCTATGCCCTCAGCATCAGCAACGACCAGATGGTCGAGATCTTTGCCAAGGGCAATCTGGCCATCACCCATGCCCAGTTGCACGGCTGGCTGATGAAAGAGGCCGAAGAGGGCGAGGCACAGGAAGCGGGCTTCGCCGCCTGCCCGGACTCGGCACTGAGCCAGTTCCTCGACGGCTTCATCGCCCTGCGCCGCGGTGTGCGGGAAGATGCCCCGCCCCAGGTGATCCCGAACCGGATCAACAACAACCTGATCCTGCGCAAGCTGCGCATCGGCCTCAACTACAAGGAAGAGGAGATGCTGGGCACCCTCAAGCTCGCGAACTTCAACCTCTCCAAGTCCGAGCTGAGCGCCCTGTTCCGCGCCAGGGATCACAAGCACTATCAGGATTGCGGGGATCAGATCCTGCGCAACTTCCTGATTGGCCTCACCGCCAAATACAGGCCCGGGCCCTGATGACCGCCTCCGGCCAGGTGCGAGGCTAGACCATGGGCTGGCGCCGCCTGCTGGCTCCACGCCCGTCGGCGAGCGGCGGCGCGTGCCGGTTCGCGGCGCGCTGGTTCTGGTCACTGCCCCTCATCCTGCTGCTCGGCGCCTGCCAGCCTGCGCCCTATCGTCTCAATCAGGAGCATCAAAGCGCCAGCCAGAATGAGCGCATCGCCTTTCTCATCCTGCACTACACGGATGAAGAGGATGCCCGCTCCCTGCGCCTGCTGACCGAGCCGGAGCACAAGGTGAGCGCCCACTACCTGATCCCCCGCGACACCGACGAGCAACCGTTCCCGGTCTACCAGCTGGTGCCCGACAGCCAGCGGGCTTGGCACGCCGGACGCAGTCGCTGGCATCACTACGCCGGGCTCAACGCCAGTTCGCTCGGCATCGAGATAGTGAATCTCGGGTATGACGAGAAAGACGCGGCCCTGCCCGCCCATCTGAGACACTGGCAACCCTATTCCCCGGCCCAGATCGCCGCCCTCGGCGCACTCGCCCGGGATCTGGTCGAACGCTACCAGATCCCCCCCACCCAGGTGCTGGCCCACAGCGACGTCGCCCCCGAGCGCAAGCAGGATCCCGGCCCCCGGTTCCCCTGGCGCGAGCTCGCCCTGCGCTACGGTGTCGGCGCCTGGCCCGACGAGGCCCGGGTGGCCGAGCTGCGCCAGACGCAGCTCATCCCCTGGGATGCGCTGCAATGGCAGCAGCAGCTTGCCCGTTACGGCTACGGCCTCCCCCAGCACGGCGCCTGGGATGAGCAGAGCCGCGCCGTCCTGCGCGCCTTCCAGCTTCACTTTCGCCCCGCCCTGGTCACCGGCGAGCCGGATGCCGAGTGCCAGGCCATCCTCACCGCCCTGCTGGAGCGCTACTTCCCGGAACCAGGCTGAGACGCCCCTTCCCTTTCCCCCTCTGCACACGGATGCCCAGCCCCATGCCAGATGAGCACGGGGTTCACCCCGACTTCCATTCCTGAAAACGACAAGGGACGCCGAAGCGTCCCTTGTCGTTTTCATACCTGCGAAGCGGCATCAGATCCCCTGACGGGCTTCCTGCATCAGCGTACGCATGTCGCTGACCGCCTTGGCCAGACCGTCGAAGGCAGCGCGGCCGATGATGGCGTGACCGATGTTGAGCTCATAGAGCTCGGGGATGGCGGCGATAGCCTTGACGTTGTGGTAGTGCAGACCGTGGCCCGCATTGACCTTCAAGCCCTTGCCAGCGGCGTAGGAAGCACCGGCGGCGATGCGCTTGAACTCGGCGTTGCGCTCGGCATCCGTGGTGGCATCGGCGTAGCGGCCGGTGTGGATCTCGATGAAGGGAGCACCGCTCGCGGCGGCCGCATCGATCTGCAGCGGATCCGCATCGATGAAGAGCGACACCTGGGCGCCCACGGCGGCCAGGCGGGTCACCGCATCGGTCACCTTGTCCAGCTGGCCCGCCACGTCCAGACCACCCTCGGTGGTCACCTCGGTGCGCTTCTCCGGCACCAGGCAGACGAAGTGGGGCTTGATGCGGCAGGCGATGCCGATCATCTCCTCGGTCACCGCCATCTCCAGGTTCATCCTGGTCTGGATGGTCTGGCGCAGGATCTCCACGTCCCGGTCGGTGATGTGGCGGCGATCTTCCCGCAGGTGGACCGTGATGCCATCGGCACCGGCCTGCTCGGCCACGAAGGCGGCCTGTACCGGATCCGGATACTGGGTGCCGCGGGCGTTGCGCAGGGTGGCGATATGGTCGATGTTCACACCCAGGTAGATCTCGCTCATTGCTTACTCCTTGATACAGGTCATCTGTGAATGCCGGAGCGGGTGGAGCCCGCCCCTCTGTCCATGTGCCGCCGCAGCCCGGTTATGGCCACGGCGACAGCATTATTGTTCATCAAAAGCGATGTCATAAACACAAAACATCACCAGATAATAAAAATCAGCTTGAAACACTGCCTTTTCGCTTCAAAAAGAGCTCCCTGCTCTTCAGTTGACGCTTGCCGAGATAGGGCTGCAGCGCCAGCCGGCTGAAACGCTTGGCCGCCTGCAGCAAGGGAGGCGTGTCGAAACGCCCCTCGGCGAAGGCCAGCAGGTGGGCACCGAGGAACAGGGTACGGGGATCCGGCGCCCGCTCGCAAGCGACAAAGCCGAGCTCCCGCTCGAAGCCGTAAAGCAGGGTGGGGTCGATGGGGGAGTCGTCGTCCGCGGCATATTCGAAGTCCACCGCGTAGCCCAGGGCCTGCAGCAGCAGGAACTCGAAGCGGCGCAGGGGCAGCTCCGGGGTCTCGCCGTCCGCCAGGGCCATGATGGCACGGGCATAGGCGTCGAACACCTCGGGGAAGGGGGTGTGCGCTTCCAGCAGGTAGTAGACCAGCTCGTTGAGATAGAGGCCGTAGAAGAGACGATCCCCGCCGAGGCGCAACGAGTGATCCGGGCACTCCACCTGGGTGAGGTTCTTGAGATCCCCCTTGCCGCGCCAGGCAATGGTGAGCAGGGTGAAGGGCTGAAGCAGCCCCTTCAGAGAGGAGCGTGGCCCGCGGGAACCGCGAGCCACCAGGGTGAATCGACCGCTATCCTGGGTGAAGACCTCGACCAGCTGGCTGGTCTCCCGATAGGGCCGACTGTGGATGACGAAAGCCGGGGTCAGCAATCAGTCGTCGCCATACCCGAGGCTGCGCAGGGCCCGCTCGTCGTCGGCCCAGCCGGACTTGACCTTGACCCACAGCTCGAGATGCACCTTGTTCTGGAACAGCCGTTCCATGTCGATGCGCGCCTCTGTGCCGATGGTCTTGATCTTCTCGCCCTTGTTGCCGATGACCATCTTTTTCTGGCCTTCGCGCTCCACCAGGATGAGCCCGTGGATGTGGTAGAGACCGGTATCCTCCACCTTGAAGCGCTCGATCTCCACCGTCACCGAATAGGGCAGCTCCTCGCCGGTGAAGCGCATCAGCTTCTCTCGGATGATCTCGGAGGCCATGAAGCGGGAAGAGCGGTCGGTCACGTAATCTTCCGGGAAGAAGTGGACGTTCTCCGGCAGCAGATCCTTGGCCCACTCGCGGATCTTCTCCACGTTGGTGCCCTTCTCGGCGCTGATGGGCAGGATGTGGGCAAAGTTCATCTGCTGACCCAGCCACTCGAGGTGCGGCAGCAGATCCTCTTTTTCCTTGACGTTGTCGATCTTGTTGACCGCCAGCACCACGGGGCACTTGAGGTGGCGCAGCTTGCCCAGCACCATCTCGTCATCCTTGGTCCAGTGGGTGCCGTCCACCACGAACACCACCATGGCCACGTCCCCCAGGGAACTGGTGGCGGCGCGGTTCATCAGGCGGTTGATGGCCCGCTTCTCCTCGATGTGCAGACCCGGGGTATCCACATAGATGGTCTGATGGTTCTCCTCGGTGTCGATCCCCAGGATCCGGTGACGGGTAGTCTGGGGCTTCTTCGAGGTGATGCTGACCTTCTGGCCGAGCAACTTGTTGAGCAGGGTGGACTTGCCCACGTTGGGGCGGCCCACGATGGCGACAAAGCCGCAATAGGTGGTATCTGTCATGACCGCGTTCCCAATGCTGATGGAGTGAAAAGAGCGCACAGTGCCGGATCCGTCATGGTGCTCATGACAGCCGTTCCAGTGCTTGCTGCGCCGCGGCCTGTTCGGCCTTGCGGCGGCTGGAGCCGATCCCGACCAGGGGGCCATCCAGCCCATCCACTTCGCACTGGACGGTGAACTCCTGGTTGTGGGCCTCGCCCTTGACGTTGGTCACCGTGTAGGTCGGCAGGGATTTGCGGCTGCCCTGCAGGATCTCTTGCAGACGGGTCTTGGGATCCTTCTGTTCGATCCCGGGCTTGATCTCGCCAAGGCGGCTGGCATACCAGCCGAGCAGGAGGCTGCGCACCCGCTCCAGATCCGTGTCCAGATAGATGGCGCCGATCACCGCCTCGACGGTGTCGGCCAGGATGGACTCGCGGCGAAAACCGCCGCTTTTCAGCTCCCCCGGCCCCAGGATCAGGTGATCCCCGAGGTCGAATTCCCGGCCCAGCTCGGCCAGCGTCTTCTCGCGCACCAGGGTGGCGCGCATCCGGCTGAGATCCCCTTCCGCCGCCTGCGGGAAGCGGTGGAAGAGGTCATCGGCAATCACCAGACTCAGGATGGAGTCCCCCAGAAATTCCAGGCGCTCGTTGTGACGGGACCCTGCGCTGCGATGGGTCAGTGCCCGGGTCAGCAGCTCAGGATCCTGAAAGACATGCCCGAGACGGGACTGCAGTCTGTTCATCTTGATATTCATTTACTTGATTCCGCCAATGCGGTTGAAGCGCACACCGGTCGGCACCCAGCTCGGCAAGCTGGACCCTTCCTCGCGCTCGAATTCGAAACTGATCCAGATGGCGACCGCCTTGCCCACCAGGTTCTGCTCGGGCACGAACCCCCAGAAACGGCTGTCGGTGCTGTTGTCGCGGTTGTCACCCATCACGAAGTACTGGCCTTCCGGCACTACCCACTCGTCGGGGTAGGTGCCGGGCTGGCGATAGTAGCGGTCCACCAGGTCCGGCATCAGCGGGTTGCGCAAGGTCTCGTGGGAGACATCGCCCAGCTGTTCGGTGTAGCGATCCAGCGGGATCCCCATCTGGCTGAACTCGCCGCGCTGCTCGAACTTGACGTCCAGCTTCTGGAAGCCGGGGCACGTTTTCCCTTCCTGCTCATCGCACTTGGGCCGGATCATCAGCTCCTTGTTGCGATAGATGACCCGATCGCCGGGCATGCCGACCACCCGCTTGATGTAGTCCACCCGGGTATCCAGCGGATACTTGAAGACCACCACATCACCGCGCTTCGGCTCACCGGTCTCGAGGAACTTGGTGTTGGTCACCGGGTCCTTGAGGCCGTAGGCAAACTTCTCCACCAGGATGAAGTCGCCCACCAGCAGGGTCGGCATCATGGAGCCGGACGGGATCTGGAACGGCTCGAAGATGAAGGAGCGCAGGATCAGCACCAGCGCGATCACCGGGAAAACCCCGCCGGTCTGTTCGATCCAGACCGGCATGGGGGCCACCTTGGCCAGTGTCTTCTCGTCCACATCCGGACCGGCATTGGCACGGGCGGCGGCAATCTTGGCCGCCCGCTGCTTGGCCCAGACCAGCTTGTCGAGCGTCCAGATAATGCCGGTCAGCAGGGTGACGACGACGAGGATCAGGGAAAAGGTGCTTGCCATCGATTAATCCTTTCCGACGTGGAGAATGGCGAGGAAGGCCTCTTGCGGCACGTCCACACGGCCCAGAGACTTCATCCGCTTCTTGCCTTCTTTCTGCTTGTTCAACAGCTTCTTCTTCCGGCTCACGTCACCACCGTAGCACTTGGCGGTGACGTCTTTACGCAATGCCTTGACGGTGCTGCGGGCGATGATCTGGTTGCCGATGGCGGCCTGGATGGCGATGTCGAACATCTGGCGCGGGATCAGCTCGCGCATCTTCTCCACCACCTGGCGACCGCGATACTGGGCGTTCTCCTTGTGGGTGATGATGGCCAGGGCGTCGACCCGCTCGCCGTTGATCATGATGTCCAGACGGACCATGTCGGAGGTTTCGAAACGCTTGAAGCCGTAGTCCAGGGAGGCGTAGCCGCGACTGGTGGACTTCAGACGGTCGAAGAAGTCGAGCACCACTTCCGCCATCGGGATCTCGTAGGTCAGCGCCACCTGCTTGCCGTGGTAGACCATGTTGGTCTGTACGCCGCGCTTCTCGATGCAGAGGGTGATGACGTTGCCCATGTACTCCTGCGGCAGCAGGATGTGACACTCAGCGATGGGCTCGCGCATCTCCTTGATGTTGTTGATGGCGGGCATCTGGGCCGGGCTGTCGATGTGGATGGTGGAGCCATCGTTCAGCTCGATCTCGTAGACCACGGTCGGTGCGGTGGTGATGAGATCCAGATCGTATTCACGCTCCAGACGCTCCTGGATGATCTCCATGTGCAGCATCCCGAGGAAGCCGCAGCGGAAGCCGAAGCCCAGCGCCGTGGAGCTCTCCGGTTCGTAGAACAGGGAGGCGTCGTTGAGGGAGAGCTTCTCCAGCGCATCGCGGAAGGACTCGTAGTCATCGCTGGAGATGGGGAACAGGCCCGCATAGACCTGGGGCTTCACCTTCTTGAAGCCGGCCAGCGCCTTCTCGGCACCGTGCTTGGCCAGGGTCAGGGTATCCCCCACCGGCGCACCGTGGATGTCCTTGATGCCGCAGACGACCCAACCTACCTCGCCACAACCCAGGCCGTCGGTGTCCACCTGCTTCGGCGTGAAGATACCGATGCGATCCACACCCCATACCTGACCGGTGCTCATCACCTTGATCTTGTCGTTCTTTTTCAGGGAACCGTTCTTGATCCGCACGAGCGACACGACCCCGAGGTAGGAGTCGAACCAGGAGTCGATGATCAGCGCCTGCAGCGGCGCCTCCGGATCCCCTTCCGGGGACGGGATCTTGGCGACGATCTCTTCCAGCACCAGATCGACACCGAGGCCGGTCTTGGCGGAGCAGCGCACCGCGTCCACCGCGTCGATGCCGACGATGTCCTCGATCTCCTCGGCAACCCGCTCGGGCTCTGCGGCCGGCAGGTCGATCTTGTTCAGCACCGGCACCACTTCCAGCTCCATTTCCATGGCGGTGTAGCAGTTGGCCAGAGTCTGTGCCTCAACCCCCTGACCGGCATCCACCACCAGCAGTGCCCCTTCACAGGCAGCCAGGGAGCGAGAAACCTCGTAGGAGAAATCCACGTGGCCCGGGGTGTCGATAAAGTTCAGCTGATAGGTGTTACCGTCTTGTGCCTGGTAGTTCAGGGTCACACTCTGTGCCTTGATGGTAATGCCGCGCTCGCGCTCCAGATCCATGGAGTCCAGCACCTGGGCCTGCATCTCGCGATCGGACAGGCCGCCGCAAGTCTGGATCAGACGGTCCGACAGGGTCGACTTACCGTGGTCGATGTGCGCAATAATCGAAAAGTTACGAATGTGTTTCATCGAGCAAGAATCACTCAAAATTAAGTTAGGGTCGGATATGAGGGCAGGATTTTACTGGATAACCCGGTCGACGGCCAATCTTTAGTCGGCGGGCCCCACAAATAGCGCCTTGTCTGGCGGGCGTTGGGCACCTGGATGCCCTCCGCCAGACCCGGCCCCTCAAGAGAGATGACGGGTATTGAGCACCACCCCGAGCATGCGGGGACCGTATTCCCCCTGCTCGAGCCGGTCAGAAAAGTAACGAACCAGTAAAAATCCGATGGCGCCGCCCAGCAGACAGCAGAGGATGGTCACCCCCTCTCCCGCCGACAAGAGCGGCACCAGCCAGAGCTGGCCGAGCAGGGCACCCAGCAGCAGACAGAAGAGCGGCAGCACGTACACCAGGGCCGCACCGCGCAGGATGCTGGCCTGAGGGATGCCCAGGCGGATCTGCTGGCCCACCGCTACATCGCCGGTGAGGGCGACCCGCAGCCGCTGCGCCTTCATGGGAAAGGCCTTGGCGACGGTGCCGGTCCCGCAGCTGGATTGTTGGTGGCAACCGCTGCAGGCGGATCGCCGCTCGCACTCCACCCAGGCGTGATTGCCGTCGATGGCCACTACTGTGGCCAGCTCTTCACTCATGTTACTCACCTGATGACTCCTCACAGGGGGCGGTGGATGCTCCAGATCTCAGCACGACGGCACCCTCAGGGCAAGTCTCACGGCAAAGACTCACTGCACCGCCTCGTTGCGGGCCAGCGGCTGCACGGCCTCGGCGATGCGCTTGGCGGTTTCGGCGGGCACCTCGCCCACCACGGTGATCTCTACCCCGACCTCGTTGACGAAGCTCACCAGCGAGGTGGCCCCCTGGCGAATCAACTGCTGGCGCACCGCCTGCTTGGGATCGACCCGGGAAACATAGACGGAGAGATCCACCAGCCCGTCGGAGAGCATCATGTAATCCACCGGCAGACTGGTGCTGACCAGCTGATGCCGATCCTGAGAGAGCACCTTGAAGCCATCGGGCAACCAGGTCAGGTGCCAGTTAAGGGTCTGCTGGGGAGCGGGATAGGCATCTTCCAGCGCCAGCGCATCCGGCAGCTTGCTGCGTGCCAGGGTGACCAGCCAGGGGGCCGGCGCAGATTGCCTGTCCAGATCCACCCCCAGCACCTGCTCCACCAGATTTCCTTCCCGATCCACCATGTCCACCCGCAGCAGCAGATGGCTCTGTTCGTCAATCCAGAGCACGAAGCCGTACTTGTCCGCCTCCTTGGGCACCAGCCGTACCACTTGTGCCACCAGGCCGGCCACCCGGCTGCGGCCCGCCAGCACGGGGTCATAACTCTCCATCACCCGGGGCAGCGGCATCCTCACCAGGCTCGACCAGACCCCGGGGAAACGCGCCCCCTTAAGGGTGTAGGGTTCATGGGTGTTTTCGAAGAAGGTGTATTCGTTCTGGCGTTGCAGGAACTCCACGGCCTTGCCGTCGAGATAGCTCAGGTGAGCCACCTCCTTGCCATCGATGATCCCGTGGCTGAAACGGATAGGCTCGAGGCGCCCCTGGCGGGCCTTGACCATGGACAATTCGAAGTTTTGTTGCGAAACGGCACTCTGCATCTGCTGCAACAAGGCCTCGGCCGACAGATCGTCGGCCGAGGCCTTGGCACAAATCAACAGGAGAGAGGCCAGCAGGATACGGCTGGACTGGCGCACGATCTGATCCCTAAAAATGCGTTATTCCTGAATCTGCTTGTCTTGCAGCAGACGCTGTTGCAGTTGATGGTCGCGCAGGAAGGCATTGATGCGCTCGCGCTGCTCCTGCATCTGCTGCTCGCTCAGACCTTGCTGACGCACACCGGTCCGGCTGCCATCCTGGGGATAGTGCACGCTCACCGGCGCAGCACTGCCACCCACGGGTATGGTATTGAGCACCGGGCTGGTCGGCACACCATCCTTGCCCTGGTACTGCTGCACGCCGAAGATGACGGCGGCAGCCACGGAGGCGGCAATGGCATACTGCCCCACTTGCTGGCCAAAGCGGCGAACGAAGGGGATCACCTTGCCGGCGGGCTGCACCTGGGGCGCAGCAGGCTGTGCCGGCTTGGGCGCCAGTATGGCGGGTTCATCCTCCAGCGCCAGCATGATGCTGTCGCTGAGATCCAGTTGCAGATTGACCGGCAGGTCACCCCGCATGGCATCACCGATCAGATGGTAACGCGACCAGGTATCCTGCAGAGCGGGATCCGTTCCCAGCTCGTTCAGTACCTCGATTTCGCTGAGGTCGCCATCCATCAGGGCTGAAAGTTGCTCTTTATTTGCCATAAGTTTGCCTGTCTTTCCCCAGTTAATGCTCGATCAGAGGTTGCAGCTTTTTATCGATTGCTTCCCTCGCCCGGAAGATGCGGGATCTCACCGTACCTACCGGGCAATCCATGATCTCCGCAATCTCCTCGTAGCTCAGCCCTTCCATTTCACGAAGGGTGATCGCCGTTCTCAAATCTTCTGGCAAGGCTTCTATGGCGGTAAACACGGTGCGCTTGATCTCGTCGGTCAGCGCCAGGTTTTCCGGGGTGGCCACCTCTTGCAGGGCTTCACCACCACCATAATATTCAGCCTCGTCCGCTTCGACATCACTGCTGGGCGGTCTACGCCCCTGTGACGTCAGGTAGTTTTTAGCCGTGTTGACGGCGATCCGGTACAACCAGGTGTAAAACGCGCTCTCGCCACGGAATGTCGGCAACGCACGGTAGGCCTTGATGAATGCCTCCTGCGCCACATCCGGTACATCGCCCGGATTGTTGACATACCTGGCCACCAGGTTGACCACCTTGTGCTGGTACTTGCGTACCAACAGGTTGAATGCATTTTTATCGCCACGCTGGACCCGTTCAACCAGCTGTTCGTCCAGTAGATTCTGGTCGCTCATCAGAGCCGTAAAACCCCCATCAGGTTATCGTTTTTCTTTTCCGGCCCCTTCTAAGCGCACAAGTTCAGACAGGAGGAATCAGGGAAAGTTCGCTTGCATTGAAAAAAATGTGATGCGGGCTGCATCACAACCCCCCTTGGGCTACCATGGGGCCAGTTCTTAATCCAGGCCAATGATACTTATGAAAGCAAGTGTTGAATACCTTTGCGACGTACTCATCATTGGCAGCGGTGCCGCCGGTCTGTCCCTCGCGTTGCGATTGGCAGACCAGGCCAAAGTCCTGGTTCTGAGCAAGGGGCCCATCAGTGAGGGGGCCACTCTCTATGCGCAAGGAGGCATCGCTGCCGTGTTCGACGAGACCGACAGCATCGAATCCCACGTGAGCGACACGCTCAACGCCGGCGCCGGGTTGTGCGACCCGGCGGTGGTGGAGTTCACCGCCCGCAACGCCCGCGACTCCATCCAGTGGCTCATTCAGCAAGGGGTCCCCTTCGATCAGGAAGAGGATGCCGAGGGGGAATCCCACTATCACCTGACCCGGGAAGGGGGCCACAGCCATCGCCGCATCTTCCACGCGGCCGACGCCACCGGCAAGGCGGTGCAGCTCACCCTGATCGACCAGGTGCGCGCCCACCCCAACATCCAGCTGATGGAGCGCTTCAACGCGGTCGATCTCATCACCACCCGCAAGTTGGGTCTGCCGGGCAACAAGGTACTGGGAGCCTATGTCTGGAATCGCAACGCCGAGCAGGTCGAGGTGATCCGCGCCCGCTTCGTGGCGCTGGCCACCGGCGGGGCCTCCAAGGTGTACCAGTACACCTCCAACCCGGACGTCAGCTCTGGCGACGGCATCGCCATGGCGTGGCGCGCCGGCTGCCGGGTGGCGAACCTGGAGTTCAACCAGTTCCACCCCACCAGCCTGTTCCACCCGGACGACCCCAACTTCCTGCTGACCGAAGCGCTGCGTGGCGAGGGGGCCTATCTGCGCCGTCCCGACGGCAGCCGCTTCATGCCGGAGTTTGACGAGCGGGCCGAGCTGGCCCCGCGGGACATCGTCGCCCGCGCCATCGACCACGAGATGAAGCGCCTCGGGGCGGATTGCATGTATCTGGACATCAGCCACAAGCCGGCGGATTTCATCATCAAGCACTTCCCGACCATTTATGAGCGCTGCCTCGCGGTCGGTATCGACATCACCAAGGAGGCGATGCCCATCGTCCCGGCGGCCCACTACACCTGTGGCGGCGTGATGATCGACAACAACGGCCAGACCGACATCCCCGGCCTCTATGCCATCGGCGAGGTGACCTATACCGGGTTGCACGGCGCCAATCGCATGGCCTCCAACTCCCTGCTCGAATGCGTGGTCTATGCCCACCAGGCGGGAGCCGACATCCTGGCCAAGCTGCCCACCAGCGTGGCGCCCCCCAGCCTGCCGGCCTGGGACGAGAGCCAGGTGGATGACTCGGACGAGCAGGTGGTGATCCAGCACAACTGGCACGAGCTGCGGCTGATGATGTGGGACTACGTGGGCATAGTGCGCACCAACAAGCGCCTGGCCCGGGCCAAGCGTCGCATCGATCTGCTCAAGCAGGAGGTGCAGGAGTACTACGCCAACTTCCGGGTCTCCAACAACCTGCTGGAGCTGCGCAACCTGTTGCAGGTGGCCGAGCTCATCGTCAACTGCGCCCTGGAGCGCAAGGAGTCTCGCGGTTTGCACTACAACCTGGATTATCCGGACATGCAGCCGGACTCCAAGCCAACCGTGCTGACCCCGGATCGGGAATGACGCCGGATCTGGAATAAGGCCGTTGCGTTCGATTCGGGCGTATGCCCTCCCCCAGATGACCCCGCCCAGGCGGGGTCATCTGCTATGAGCGGCAGATGTAGCAGGTAGAGAGACGCCCCTAGCGGACAGCGAGGTGAATGGCGCGGGCCAGGGCGCGGTAGTGTGCAGGGGCCAGGGCATCGGAGAAGAGCCAGAGCTGCCCCTCGGAGCCCTCCACTGTCTTCAGCCGCAACCAGAGCACCCCGGGCAGGATGCGGCTGCGGGGATCCAGCCGATGGCGCGCCCCTTGCCACTCGAGCCACTCCCCGTCCCAGACGAGCACGCCGCTCGCCGCCGGATGGCGGCGCAACGCGCGCCACAGACTCAGCCCCCAGACAGGGAGGAACAGCCCCCATTGCCAGCCCTGGATCAGGCTGGCGACGGGCAAGAGCAGCAACAGAAACAGGATGCACAGCAGCAGACGCTGCTGGCGGGAGGCGATCACGGGCATCACTACCCGCTGGGGAGACGCGAGGCTGGCCATGAGGGGTGGCGGTCGCGAGTCGGGCTCAGCGCAGGCTGTCGTGGCGGGCCTGATTGCGCTCGAGGATCAGGGGGATCATGGCGGCAAAATCGGGATCCTCGGGCACGCCGTGACCCATGCACCAGCGGAACAGCTCGGGATCCTCGCACTCCAGCAGGCGGATGAAGGTGCGCTGTTCGGCCTCGCCGAGGCCATCGAACTCGTGCTCAAAGAAGGGCATAAAGATCACATCCAGCTCGAGCATGCCGCGACGGCAGGCCCACTTCAGGCGGGACTTCTCACTTGGGTTCAACATGGAACTCTCCTTACAAAGACCGGGGAATGGTAGCAGCAGGATTTTCCGGCTGACAAACATTCCTTACGTCTTTACCATGCAGGTCACATACTTTCTGTCTCTGGAATCCAATCGTGAGCCTGCCGACCCCTCTTCTTCCTGCCGAGCCGACCCTGTTTTCCCTGACCAATCTGGCCATCACCCGCCTCGGCGGCCCGGATCGCGCCAAGTATCTGCAAGGTCAGGTCACCTGCGACGTCAACGCCCTGCAACCGGGCCAGAGCACCCTCGGCGGCCACTGCGATCCCAAGGGCAAGCTGTGGAGCGATTTTCGCCTGCTCTGCCTGGAAGACAGCCTGCTGATGCTGACCAAGCCCTCGGTGCTGGCCCGCCAGCTGCCGGAGCTCAAGAAGTTTGCGATCTTTGCCAAGGTCGAGATCGGCGAGTTTCAGGGCAGCCTGGCCGGACTGGCCGGTCAGGGGACGGACGACTGGATGGCACAGCACTTCGCGCTGACCGGCACCGGCCTGGTGGAGGGCGGCATGGCAGTCAGGGTGGAGGCGGACCGCTGGCTGCTGGCGAGCACATCCCCGCTGGCCCTGAACCTGCCGGTGGGCGACGAAGGACTCTGGTGGGGGCTGGAAATCAAAGCCGGTCTCCCCCATCTGGAAGCGATCCATCAGGGGGAATACATCCCCCAGATGCTGAACCTGCAAGCCCTTGATGGAATCAGCTTCAACAAGGGCTGCTACATGGGGCAGGAGACGGTGGCGCGCGCCAAGTATCGCGGCGCCAACAACCGCGCCCTCTTCGTGCTGAGCGGCACTGCCGCAACGCAGGTGGCCAGCGGTGACACCCTGGAGATCCAGCTCGGTGACAACTGGCGCCGCAGCGGTCTGGTGCTCAACGCCTGGCAGCAGCAGGGTCAGGTATGGCTCACCGCCGTGCTGCCCAAGGACACCGAGGCCGACGCCCGCTTCCGCCTCAAGCTGGAAGAGGGCTCCAGCCTCAGTCTGCAGCCCCTGCCCTATGCGTTGATCGACTGAATCCCCCCTAGCGAGGCACCCGCGCCAGCAGTGCCTCCTGCAACCAGCGCCCCGCCTGCCCGAGCGGGCGGGCGCGATACCACTGCAACTCCAGCGCCAGTTCCGCCTCGGCGATGAAGTCCGGCTTGAGCACCACCAGCTCCCCCCGCGCCAGGGGCCGGTGCAGCAGAAACTCGGGCACCGCCGCCCATCCCAGCCCCAGTTTCACCAGCTCCAGGATCCCGAGATCCCCCTCCACCCACCACACTTGCGCCGAGAGGCGGAAGCGATGGCGCTCCGTCCCCTCCCGCCGTCCGGTCACCATCAACTGGCGAGCCCCTTGCAGGTCGCTCTCCTTCAACGGCGTCTTGTGGGCCAGGGGGTGATCCGGAGAGACCACCAGGGGCATGGTGACCGTCCCCAGGGAGCGGGAGACCAGCTCCCGCTCGGGGTGCGCCTTCTGATAGCTGATGCCAAGCTGGGCACGGCCGCTCTTGAGCAGCTCGGTCACGTCCTCCATCAGCGGGAACAGCAGCTCCAGCTCCACCGCCGGGTAACGGCTGGCGAACTCCTCCAGCAGGGAACCAAGCCAGGGCAGGTGGGAGTCATCGTCGATAGCCAGGGTGAGGCGCGACTCGACGCCGTTGGCCAGTTCTCCTGCGATGGCCTGCAGTCGCTCGCTCTGGGCCAGCAGCACCCCTGCCTCCTGACAGATGCGGGCACCCGCCTCGGTCAGCACGGGATAGCGGCCGCTGCGATCGAACAACGCAAGGCCGAGATCGATCTCCAGGTTGGCGATGGCGGCACTCACCACCGACTGGGCCTTGCCCAGCCTGCGCGCAGCCGCCGAGAACGACCCGGTCTCGGCCGTCGCCAGCAATGCCTTGAAGTGTTCCAGTGAAGGGGTCATGAGCCTGCTCCGCCGTGCTGTTGTGTCGTCACATCTATCTATTTTAGCGATAGATACCAACGTGAATCTATCCGGTTTTGGCGATACATTGCCGCCATTCCCTGACCAAAGAGAGAGACAGACCATGCGTACGACCCGTGACCGCCTGCGCCACGCCATCGGCTTCGAATTGATTGGCCTGCTGATCGCCGCTCCGCTGGCCAGCTGGGTGACCGGCGTCGGGCTCAACCACATGGGCCCCCTGGCCCTGTTCTTCTCGGTGGTCGCCACCGTCTGGAACTATGTCTACAACATCGGGGTGGACAAGCTGCTGCTGCGCTATCAGGGCCACACCCACAAGGCGCTGTGGCAGCGTGTGCTGCACACCCTGGGGTTCGAGGGGGGCCTGCTGATCGTGGCCCTGCCGGTGATGTCCTGGTGGCTCGACATCGGCCTACTGGAGGCGCTGGTGCTGGATATGGGCTTCGTGCTCTTCTACCTGGTCTATGCCTTCGTCTACAACTGGAGTTACGACAAGGTGTTCCCCATTCCCATGGGACAGGTGCAGAAGGCGCTGGGATAAGCGATTCGAGGGGTAAGGGCGAGGCACCATCATGCGATGGCATGATGGTGCTGAAGAGGGCCTCGCGGGGTCAGGCCTGTGCCTTGACCTCTTCCGGCGGGGTATCGTCCTGCCTGGTTTCCTGGCGCATCATGGCTTCGAGGTCGCTCTGGTACTGGTTCAGCATGCGCTGGGCCGCCACCATGTCCCCCTTGTGCAGGCGCTCGAACAGATGATGCTGCACCACGCCGTTGAGGTACTCCACCGTGATGGGTTGCTCCAACGCCGACAACAGCTCCTCTTTTTCCAGCTCCGCATTGATCTCGTCGACACTGGTACGCAGCAGACCGGCCAGTTGCACCAGCATGCGGCGCTCCCCTTCACGCAACAGGCTCAACATGCGGTTTCTCTGCTGCTCATTCTGTTGGGTCATACATTTCCTTACGTAGAATTGGAACAAGCCCGCTCATTCTGCCCTGTCCTTTTCACAGCGTCCATCTCGGGCGCATGACTTATTCCGGGTGCGGGGGGCCGGGTGCTATTTGCCCCCCGGCCCGGTATAGTAACGGCTGATCCAGGGGGCCCGTGCGCCCCGTTGCCGAGACCGTCCATCCTTATGACCGACGCCATTCTGGTGCTCTGCACCTGCCCCGACGAGACCAGTGCAGACCGCCTCTGCGAGCAGCTGCTCGACCAGCGCCTCGCCGCCTGCATCAACCAGCTGCCCGGGGTCACCTCCGTCTATCGCTGGCAGGGCAAGACGGAACGAACCCGGGAGATCCAGCTCGTCATCAAGAGTCGGGCCGCTCTGTTCGAGCCCCTGCGCCAGTGCATTCTCGCCCACCATCCCTACGAGGTACCGGAGATCCTGGCGCTCCCGGCAAGCCAGGGCCACCCTGCCTATCTCGACTGGTTGACACAGGAGACCTCATGACCGCCTCTCGCCCCCTCTCCTTCCTGCTGATGCTGCTGGGCCTGCTCTGCGTCCTGACGACGGCCCCCGCCCGGGCCAGCAGCCAGGATCTGCTCGGCAGCCTCGGCATCGAGACCCAACCCAGATTCCTCAAGGTGGATCAGGCCTTCGCCCTCGAGAGCGAACAACAGGGTGATCGGCTGCTGCTCCGGATACGCATCGCCGACGGCTACTACCTCTATCGCCACAGCATCCGTGTGAAGGGAGAGAACCTCGCCTTCGACGAGCCCGTCCTGCCCCCCGGCACCGAGCACGAGGATGACTTCTTCGGCAAGAGCCGGGTCTATTACCAGGAGGTGCAGATCCCCGTGGCGCTGACCCGGGTCGGGGACGCGGCCAGCCTCACTCTGAGTTACCAGGGCTGCACCGAGGGACTCTGCTACCCACCGACCGACAAGCGGATCGCCGTCGAGCCCCTCGCCGCCCCCGCCCGGGCGGAAGCGCCGGCCAGCCTTCAGGGCACCGACGTGCCGGGCAGCCAGCAGGACAGGCTGGCGGCCGCCCTCGGCAGCCAGGGGTTCTGGATCAGCGTCGCCGCCTTCTTCGCCCTGGGTCTCGGCCTCGCCTTCACCCCCTGCGTCTTCCCCATGTATCCCATCCTGACCGGGATCATCGCCGGGGCCGGACATCGCCTCTCCACCCGTCGCGCCTTCCTGCTCTCCTTTGTCTATGTGCAGGGGATGGCGGTCACCTATACCCTGCTCGGGCTCGTCGTCGCCTCGGCGGGCCTGCAATTCCAGGCGACCCTGCAGCACCCCTATGTGCTCATCGGCCTCTCGGTGATGTTCGTGCTGCTCGCCCTCTCCATGTTCGGGCTCTACACCCTGCAACTGCCGAGCAGCCTGCAAACCCGTCTCTCGGGCTTCTCCAACCGCCAGCAGGGCGGATCCGTGGCCGGCGTTGCCATCATGGGCATGATCTCGGGACTGGTCTGCTCCCCCTGCACCACGGCGCCGCTCTCCGGGGCCCTTATCTACGTGGCCCAGAGTGGCGACCTCTGGCTCGGCGGTGCGGCCCTCTATGCCCTCTCCTTGGGCATGGGGCTGCCGCTGCTCTTGCTCGGCACCTCTGGCGGCAAGCTGCTGCCCAGGGCCGGCGCCTGGATGGATGTGATCAAGCAACTCTTCGGTTTTGCGCTGCTGGCGGTACCCATCCTGCTGCTCTCAAGGCTCCTGAGCGATCAGGTGGCCACCCTGCTCTGGCTCGGCTGGGGGCTGGTGCTGTGCGGTTATCTCTATCACCACAACCAGCATCGCGCCCATTCGGTGGGCAAGAGCCTTGGCGGCTTCGTTCTGCTGCTGGCGATCATGGGTCTGGTGGTGGTGGGCAAGGATCTGCTGCTGCCACCCGAGGGGGCCAATGCCGCCGCCCAGACCCAGGCCCCCCGATTCATCCGAATCAAGACCCTGGACGATCTCAAGGTGCAGCTCGCCGCCGCCCGCGGCAAGCCGGTGCTGCTGGACCTCTACGCCGACTGGTGCGTGGCCTGCAAGGAGTTCGAGCACAAGACCTTCAGCGACCCCGATGTGCAGGCGCGCTTCAGCGAGATGGTGCTGCTGCAGGCGGACGTCACCGCCAACGACGACGCCGACGTGGATCTGCTCAACGGCCTCAACGTGCTGGGATTGCCGACCCTCCTCTTCTTCGATCGCGATGGCAACGAGGTGAACGGCCAGCGGGTGACCGGCTTCATGGGGCCTGTCGAATTTCTCGGCCAGCTGGACAAGCTGCGCTGATACCGGGTGGCCCGTGCAACCGTGTGGGCCCCCGGTTTGACCGCCATTTTTCCGGCAATCCCTTGTATATGACCGACGCCGTGGCAGAATTTGCCCTTTCCCGTCTCGTTCGTCCGGAGTTTTGATGAAAAAGTGGTTCATCCCCCTGCTGGCCCTCTGGCTTTATGGCTGCAACGCAGGTCCCGGTGAAGAGACCATCCAGAGCCAGGTCACCGCCAGGTTGCAGGCGGGCACAGATGCTGACCTGCTCGACATCCGCGACTTCGCCGTGCTCGGCAAGGAAGAGCGGATGGAGGGGGTCTATCTGGTCAAGGTGAGCTACCAGCTCCACTTCAAGCAGGGACTGGATCAGTTGCAGGTGCTGCACGACGAGGATCTCGTCTATGACAGGGTCGGCCCCTTCCAGCAGGAGATGGGGCTGATGGAGCTCGAGCGCAAATATGGCGACTTCGAGGCTGGCCAGGCCCTGGCGCAGGAGACCCAGGTCTGGATGATGAAGACGGAGCAGGGCTGGCGCCTGGCCGAGCCAGACGCGACGCAGCAGGGATAAGCCCGAACCCCGCCCTCCCCCTAGAGCAGATCCTTCAGCCGATACCAGAGCATCCCGAGCGCCAGCAGCGGAGAGCGCAACGCCGGGCCACCCGGGAAAGTCATGTGGGGGACGCGGCTGAAGAGATCGAAGCCCCGGCTCTCCCCCTTGATCGCCTCCGCCACCAGCTTGCCCGCCATGTGGGTGGCATTGAGGCCATGGCCCGAATAGGCCTGGGCATAGAAGACGTTGGGATGCTGCTCGAGGCGGCCTATCTGGGGCAGCCGGTTGGCGCCTATGCCTATCATGCCCCCCCACTGGAACTCGATGGCGGTACCCGCGAGCTCGGGGAAAACCCGCAGCAGCTTGGGCAGCATGAAGGCCTTGATATCGCGGGGGTCACGGCCCGAATAGTTGCAGGCCCCGCCAAACAGCAGGCGACCGTCCGCCGACAGCCGATAGTAGTCGAGCGCCACATTCTGATCACACACCGCCATATTCTGTGGCAGCAAGCGTTGGCGCAGGCGCTTCTCCAGCACCTGGGTGGCGAGAATGTAGGAGCCAGCCGGCAGCACCTTGCCCCCGAGATCGGGCTGGAGGTCGCCCAGGTAAGCGTTGCAGCCGATCACCAGGTAGTCCGCGCTGACCCGGCCGTGGGCCGTGGTCACCTCGACCCGCTCGCCGTAATCGATGTGGATCACCCTTGAGTGTTCGAACAGGGAGACCCCGAGACTGGCTGCCGCACGCGCTTCGCCGAGGGCAAGGTTGAGAGGATGCAGGTGACCGGAGCCCATGTCGATCATCCCGCCGATATAGCGATCCGACCCGACCACGGTGTGCATCTCCTCCCGCGCCACCATTTTCAGTGCGTGCCGATAACCCAGGCTCGCCAGGTGCTCGGCATCCTCCTCGAACCCCTTCAGGTGACGCGCCTTGGTGGCGAGATCGCAATAGCCCCAGGTGAGATCGCACTCGATATTGAAACGCTCGACCCGCTCGCGCACCAGCTGCACCGCTTCGATCCCCATCAGATCCAGCTCCCGCACGCCCGCCTCGCCAATCCAGCGGGCGAACTGGCTGGTATCGTGGCCGATGCCGCGGATCAGCTGGCCGCCGTTGCGCCCCGACGCTCCCCAGCCGATGCGGTTGGCCTCCAGCAACACCACCTTGTAACCGGCATCGGCCAGGTTGATGGCGGTGTTGAGGCCGGTGAAACCGCCACCGATGACGCAGACGTCCGCATCCAGCTCACCACTGAGCTCGGGCCACTGCCGATGGTCGTTGCGAGTGGCCGCGTAATAGGAGGCCGTGTGTTCCTGATGTCCCTGTCTTCCTGTCTGCATGCTCAGCATCCTGCCTGGTTGCATTCGTTTACTAAATTAAACGGGTGTCATCGATAATACCCAGCCCCCCATCCCCAATCCAGCCCGTCAGGATCACAGAAATGCAAAAGGCGCCCCGAAGGGCGCCTTTTCATGCAATCAAGGTGCTGCGAGTTACAGTACGTCGATGGCGTTCAGGTCGGAGAAGGCCTTCTCCAGACGCGCGATCATGGAAGTCTGACCGGCACGCAGCCATACGCGCGGATCGTAGAACTTCTTGTTCGGCTTGTCGGCACCTTCCGGGTTGCCCAGCTGGCCTTGCAGGTAGGCTTCGTTGGACTTGTAGAAGTTCAGCACGCCTTCCCAGGTCGCCCACTGGGTGTCGGTGTCGATGTTCATCTTCACCACGCCGTAGGAGATGGATTCGCGGATCTCTTCCAGGGTAGAGCCGGAGCCACCGTGGAACACGAAGTCCAGGGACTTGGCAGGCAGACCGAACTTCTCGGAGACGTACTTCTGGGAGTTGTCCAGGATCTTCGGAGTCAGCTTGACGTTACCCGGCTTGTATACACCGTGTACGTTGCCGAAGGAGGCAGCGATGGTGAAGCGCGGGCTGATCTTGGACAGACGCTCGTAGGCGTAGGCCACGTCTTCCGGCTGGGTGTACAGGGAGGATTGGTCCAGGTGGCTGTTGTCCACGCCGTCTTCTTCACCGCCGGTGCAACCCAGTTCCAGCTCCAGAGTCATGTTCATCTTGGCCATGCGGGTCAGGTACTCGCAGCAGATGTCGATGTTCTCTTCCAGAGACTCTTCGGACAGATCCAGCATGTGGGAGGAGAACAGCGGCTTGCCGGTTTCGGCAAAGTGCTTCTCACCGGCATCCAGCAGACCGTCGATCCACGGCAGCAGCTTCTTGGCGGCGTGGTCGGTGTGCAGGATCACCGGTACACCGTAGGCTTCGGCAACGGCGTGCACGTGCTTGGCACCGGAGATGGCACCCAGGATGGCAGCTTGCTGGCCTTCCAGCTTCAGACCCTTGCCGGCGGTGAACACGGCACCACCGTTGGAGAACTGTACGATAACCGGGGCTTTGACCTTGGCAGCAGCTTCCAGCACGGCGTTCACGGAGTCGGTACCGACGCAGTTGACGGCCGGCAGAGCGAAGCCGTTTTCCTTGGCGATGGCGAACACTTTCTGAACGTCATCACCAGTGATCACGCCGGGTTTTACGAAGTCGAAAATTTTCTTAGACATGTTTAATCGTCCTGTCTCGTATGCCGTTAATAAAAAGTGGGGGGTTCATCATGAACCGGCACAGCGGCCACATGATAAACGAAACGGGAGGCTTTTGCCCCCCGTCCCGGGTCAATTAGGCTTTGGCGCGCTCTTCGAGAATCGCGACAGCCGGCAGTACCTTGCCTTCTACGAACTCCAGGAAGGCGCCGCCGCCGGTGGAGATGTAGGAGACCTTGTCGGCGATGCCGAACTTGTCGATGGCAGCCAGGGTGTCACCACCGCCAGCGATGGAGAAGGCCGGGGAAGCGGCGATGGCTTCGGCGATCACCTTGGTGCCTTCAGCGAACTGGTCGAACTCGAACACGCCGACCGGGCCGTTCCACAGGATGGTCTTGGCGTTCATGATGATGTCGGCCAGGGCCTTGGCGGAATCCGGACCGATGTCGAAGATCATGTCGCCGTCAGTCACGTCGGACACGGACTTGATGGTGGCCGGGGTGGATTCGGAGAACTCGGCACCCACAACCACGTCGGTGGTCACCGGAATGTTGGTTTCGGCAGCCAGTTTCTTGGCGGTGTCGATCAGATCGTGCTCGCACAGGGACTTGCCGACGTTGTGACCGGCAGCAGCGATGAAGGTGTTGGCGATGCCACCACCGACCACCAGCTGGTCAGCGATCTTGGAGAGGGATTCGAGTACGGTCAGCTTGGTGGAGACCTTGGAGCCGCCCACGATGGCAACCATGGGGCGCTCGGGCTTCAGCATGGCTTTGCCCAGGGCTTCCAGTTCACCGGCCAGCAGGGGGCCTGCACAGGCAACCGGCGCGAACTGGGCCACACCGTAGGTAGAACCTTCGGCGCGGTGAGCAGTACCGAACGCATCCATTACAAAGACGTCACACAGGGCGGCGTATTTTTTGGCCAGCTCTTCGGTGTTCTTCTTCTCGCCTTTGTTGAAGCGGCAGTTTTCCAGCACAACCAGCTCACCGGCGGCGACGTCTACGCCATCCAGGTAGTCTTTGGCCAGACGAACCGGGCAGGACAGTGCGTCTTTCAGATAGTTGACAACCGGAGCCAGGGAGAATTCTTCGTTGTATTCACCCTCGGTCGGACGACCCAGGTGGGAGGTGATCATCAGCTTGGCGCCCTTTTCCAGAGCCAGCTTGATGGTCGGCAGAGTCGCAACGATACGTGCATCGGAAGTGACCTTGCCGTCTTTTACCGGCACGTTCAGGTCAGCACGGATCAGAACGCGTTTGCCCGCCAGATCCAGGTCGGTCATCTTGATAACAGACATATTCAGTCCTCTATATATTTTCAGGTAATGTTAAAAAAACAGTAACCTTGCGCCCGGTGCAGACTTTCAGCCTGCGGCCATCATGGCCCGGGTAGTATCCAGCATGCGGTTGGCGAAGCCCCATTCGTTATCGCACCACATCAACATCTTGACGAGGTTGGCATCGCTGACCCGGGTCTGGGTACCATCAATGATGCAGGAGTGTGCATCATGATTAAAGTCTACGGAGACCAGTGGCTCTTCCGTGTAGTCCAGAATACCGTGTAATGTACCTCTGGATGCCCGTTGCAGGGCTTGATTTACGTCACTAACTGTCACTTTTTTACGAACAGTAATGCTCAGATCCATGGCGGTTACATTGATGGTCGGTACCCGCACCGCAATCGCCTCGAACTTGCCGGCAAAGTGGGGAAGGATACGTTCCAACCCCTTTGCCAGCTTGGTGTCCACCGGGATGATGGACTGGCTGGCTGCCCGGGTTCTGCGCAAGTCGCCGTGATAGGCATCGATGACTTGCTGATCGTGCATGGCCGAATGAATTGTCGTAATAGTACCACAATTTATCTCAAATTCTCGATGCAATGTTTCGATGACGGGGACCACGCAGTTGGTGGTGCAGGAGGCGTTGGAGACAATCCGCTCCCGCCCGGTCAGCACCTGGTGGTTGACCCCGTAGACGATGGTGGCGTCCACATCCGCGTCCGCCGGATGGGAGAAGAGCACCTTGCCCGCTCCCGCCCCCAGATGCAGCTCGGCATCGGCCCGGGAGCCGAACACCCCGGTGCAGTCCAGCACCACGTCCACCCCCAGCGCCCGCCACGGCAAGTTCGACGGATCCCGCTCGGCAAACAGGGCGATGAGATCCTCCCCCACCTGCATGCTGTTGCCCGCCAGTTGCACCGGATAGCGGAACCGGCCGTGGCTGGTGTCGAAGCGGGTCAGGTGCACCATGGCCTCGGGGGCCGCCAGCTCGTTGATGGCCACTATCTTGATGGTCTTGTCGCGGCCGCTCTCGTAGAGGGCCCGCAGCACGTTGCGGCCGATGCGGCCATAGCCGTTGATGGCAATCTTGATCATGGAAACGTTGTGTCCTTAGCTGCGACAAAGGGATGGGAGGAAGGGGCGACTCACGAGAGCAGTGCCTCGCGAAAGACGCCGCGGGCCAGCAGTGCGGCACCGAATACCCCGGCGCTGTCCCCCAGAGCCGGCGCTACCATGGGGGTGGCGAAGCGGGGGTTGAACAGGAAGGGCAATACCGTTTCGCGCCCGGCGCGATAGAGGCTCTGCACATTGCCCACGCCGCCACCGATGACGATGACGTCCGGATCGAGAATATTGATCACGTTGGCGAGGGCCTGGCCGAACAACAGGTGCAACCTGTCCATGGTGAGCCTGGCGACATGATCATGGGCACTGGCCGCAGCAATCTGGGCGAGCGAGAGACGGCGTTTGGTCCTGGCCTCGTACCAGGCCTCCAGCGCCGGGCCGCTGATGAGGGTTTCGACGCAGCCGCGCTTGCCGCAGTAGCACTCTGGCCCCTCCGGCAACAGGACGTTGTGCCCCCACTCCCCGGCGATGCCGTGGTGACCGTTGAGGATCTGGCCGTTGATGACGATGCCGGCCCCGACCCCGGTGCCCATGATGATGCCGAACACCACTTTTGCATCGGGATGATGCTGGCGCACCGCCCCCAGATGGGTTTCCGCCAGGGCGAAACAGTTGGCGTCGTTGGCGATGAGCACGGGGACGCCCAGCCTGCGCTCCAGATCTTCCTTGAGCGGCTTGCCGTTGAACTCGGTGGTGTTGCTGTTTTTCAGCAGCCCGGTCTGGGGGTCCCGGGCCCCCGGCGTCCCCATGCCGATGAGTGCAGGACGCTGACCGAGTTTGGCGGCACACTCGTCCACCAGTTTGGCGATCTGGCCCAGCATGTGCTGGTAGCCGCCGTGCCGTTCAGTGGGAATGCGGTGGCGCAGCAACACCTCGTCGCCATCGAGCACCACGCACTCGCACTTGGTCCCGCCAAGGTCGATCCCCCAATCCCACGCCTGCTTCTCCATCCAGCCTCCTGCCCCTCAACGACCCCATCCCGGCCACAACTGCCAACATGGGGGTGCAGTGTAACCCGAGCCGCAACCAGGATGCAGCCCCCTGTGTCACGGACAGCAAAACGGGGCCCGCAGGCCCCGTTCATCACGCTGTTTGCCGCGCTCAGCGACCGTGGTACCGGGCGGAGAGCTCATGCACCGCGTTGACGAACACGCCGGCATGTTCCGGGTCCACATCCTGATGGATGCCGTGCCCCAGGTTGAAGACATGACCGTTGCCATGACCGAAACCGGCCAGAATGGTGGCGACCTCTTCGCGGATCCGCTCCGGGGTGGCGTAGAGCATGGAGGGGTCCATGTTGCCTTGCAGCGCCACCTTGTCGCCGACCCGGCGTTTGGCGTCCGCGATGTCGGTGGTCCAGTCCAGCCCCAGGGCATCACAGCCGGTGGCGGCGATCTGCTCCAGCCACTGGCCGCCGTTCTTGGTGAACAGGGTGACCGGCACACGGCGGCCCTCATGTTCACGGATCAGGCCATCGACGATCTTGTGCATGTACTGCAGGGAGAAGTCGCGGTAATCGCGCGGGGTGAGCACGCCGCCCCAGGTGTCGAATACCATGACCGCCTGGGCACCCGCCCTGATCTGGGCGTTGAGATAGCTGATCACGCTGTCCGCCAGCTTGTCGAGCAGCAGATGCAGGGTCTGCGGCTCTGCATACATCATCTTCTTGATCTTGGTGAAGGCCTTGGAGCTGCCCCCCTCCACCATGTAGGTGGCCAGGGTCCAGGGGCTGCCGGAGAAGCCGATGAGCGGCACGTCGCCCTTGAGCTCGCGGCGGATAGTGCGTACCGCATTCATCACGTAGCCGAGCTCGTCTTCCGGATCCGGGATGGGCAGGGCCTGCACGTCGGCCATGGAGGTGATCGGGCGCTCGAAGCGCGGGCCTTCCCCCTGTTCGAAGTAGAGGCCCAGCCCCATGGCATCGGGCACGGTCAGGATGTCGGAGAAGAGAATGGCGGCATCGAGCGGATAGCGGCGCAGGGGCTGCAAGGTGACTTCACAGGCCAGCTCGGCGTTGCGACACAGGGACATGAAATCCCCCGCAACGGCGCGGGTCGCCTTGTATTCCGGCAGATAACGGCCAGCCTGACGCATCATCCATACCGGGGTCATGTCCACTTCCTGGCGCAGCAGGGCACGCAGGTATCGATCGTTTTTCAGCTCTTTCATCCCAGTTCCTGAGTCATGTCACGCATAAAATGGCGGACATGATACCACTTTGTGCAAGGCTGAGGGCGACCCTGACGCCGCACTTCGCCGCAGGAGTGCAAAGATGTGAGGGGGCGCATACAAGCGCCCCCGTTTTCCCTCAACGCGCCTCGGCGAGGCACTGTTCGATGAGCCGGCGCGCTATGGTGCCATGAGGGGGCAAGCGCGGCAGCCGGTCGGCGGCAAAGAAATCGGCCGCCACCAGTTCGTCATCCTGCACCCGGATCTCGCCGCTCTCGTAGTCGGCGGTGAAGCCCATCATCAGGCTGTGGGGGAAGGGCCAGGGCTGGCTCGCCACGTAACGCACATTGGTCACCCGGATGCCGCTCTCCTCGAACACCTCCCGCGCCACGCACTGCTCCAGATTCTCCCCTGCCTCCACGAAGCCGGCCAGCACGGTATACATGGGATCATCCGCCTGATAGTGACGGCGGTGGGCTGCCAGCAAGATGGCCGGCCCCTTGCGCACCGCGACGATGATGCAAGGGGAGATGCGCGGATAGACGACATGGCCGTGATGACACCCCTGGGCCCACTCTCCTTCCCTCGGGGTCATGGGGGCGCCGCACTCACCGCAGAAACGATGGGTTCGGCGAAAAGTGGCGAGCTGCCAGGCCCGTCCTGCGAGGCGAAAGCCCTCTTCGTCCCCCGCCACCATGAGCTGGCGCAGCGGGGCCATGGCCCCGGTCTCCGCCTCGCCCCCCAGATCCAGCAGATGGCAAGGCAGGCCGTCCCACTCGTCGAAGCGCTCGAAGGGGGCGGTGTGCAGATGGGTGGGCAAAACGGCGCGGGGCCCTTGTGGAATGCGCCCCTGTTCATCCAGCAGGACGAGGTGATCGCCCCCCAGCACGAACCAGAAGGCCTGTTCAGTTGATGACATATGATGAAGGCTCTTGTTGAGAATGCGCGCGGCACAGGATCGTTTGCCTCATCTTACGAGCAGGAAGGGCCGATGGCGACCCCCGACATGGCCCTCTTCTCGCCAGACACACCATGAAAAAAGGTTCTTCGCGGGATCTTGGGGAAGTGGAAGTTGACAGACAGGGTGCTGGTAAACTGGCTGTCTCCAAACACACCACCACCATCACCCTGCTGTCGCCGTGCATCATATTGATATTGCCTCCTTCTGGCCAGGTTATACC
>NZ_JAGKRH010000197.1:0-12910 GCF_017939245.1 Aeromonas sp. PrichA-15
CCGATGCACACGAGTGTGCTGGAAGGGGTGAACAACAAGATCAAAGTGATAAAGCGCATGGCATATGGATTTAGGGACTCAGAATACTTTTTTCTGAAAATCAAGGCGGCCTTCCCCGGAAAGCCGCGATGAACCTTTTTTTATGCATGATGAGGCATAAATGGGAAGAGAGTGCAGTTTGGTTCAAAAGGTTTTTTGGGGAACATCAGTCTTGTACTGGTTGCTTGGCATGCATTTTTTCATGCACAACCCGGGCGGGGCAGGGCTCTATCTGCCGTTCAATGCCTGGGGCTGGATCTTCGCCAGCCTGGTGATGGCGCTGGGGCTGTGGTATGTGACCCTCAGCCAGCGACTGGTGGTCTCGCCGCTGCTGACGGCCCAGTGGCTGGGGGGCATCTTGTTATTGCTGCCCATGGCCTATCCGGGATTCGAGCTCAAGGACTATGCCATTCCCCGGCTGCTGGGGCTGTTTGCCGGCCTGCTGTTTCTGGCAAGCCTCTATCAGTGGCGATTCGACCGCGAGGCGCGAGACAGGCTGCTCTATCTGCTGCTGGGGGCCGTCGCCATCGAGGCGCTGCTCGGCCTGGTGCAGTATTACCTGCTGGTGCCGGGCAACTGGATTGGGTACGACACCCAGACCAACCGCCCCTATGGCATCTTCCAGCAACCCAACGTGATGGCGAGCTTCATGGCGACCGGCCTGTCACTGGCCATCTGGCTGGAGCTGCGCGGTGATGCCAACCCCTGGCTCAAGGGGCTGCGCTATGGGGTGATCCTGGCCACTTCCCTGCTGCTGGTGGTCCTGCAATCGCGGGTCGGGCAACTGGGCGGCGTGATGGCTCTCTTGCTGCTGTCTGCCCAGCTGGGTCGTGAGCGGCGGCTGGGCAGGATGCTCGCGCTGGTGGCCCTGGGCATTCTGCTCGGGCTGGCCTCGCAATACCTGATGGCCGGAGCCAGACGAGGGCTGGAGATCTACCAGTCCGGCGGCATGCGCTCCATCTACTGGCCCTACGCCGCCAAGCTGATTGCCCAGATGCCCTGGACCGGTTGGGGCTATGGCAGCTTCGAGTCGGTGTTTCTCCATCACTACATGGCCGACAAGGCGCTGAACCCGGCCATGGTGCAGATCGAGTACAACCTGGATCACCCCCACAACGAGTTTCTCTACTGGGCGGTGGAAGGGGGTCTGGCCCCCATGCTGGGCATGGTGCTGATGGGCGGGGCCCTGCTGTGGCGTTTGAGCCGGGCGGGCTGGGTCAAGGGCGCCGCCTTGCTCGCGCTGGTGACCCCCATCTTGCTGCACACCCAGACCGAGTACCCCTTTTACCACGCCATCGCCCTGTGGTGGGCGCTGCTGCTGCTTCTGTATGCGATGGATGCGGAGGTGGAGGAGCAAGGCCACGGCAACTGGCGCGACCATCTGTGCCGCCCCTGGTTGCTGCTGCGCTTCATGGCCATCGCCATTCCCCTGATCGTCATCCCCTTCATGCTGACCGCCCTGCACTCCGCCTGGGTGGTGACCAAGTATGAGCGGGGCGGTTACAAGCAGCCTGCGCTCCTGCTCGACATCGTCAACCCCATGGCCTGGCTGACCCGGGTGGAGTTCGACGTGAACGCGGTGCGCCTCATGGTCGGTCTGCAGGCCAACAACCAGGCGGAGCTTGAAGCCTACCTCGACTGGGGGCAGGCCTTCGTGCGCCATACCCCGAGGGCCAACATCTACGCCAACATGGTGATCGCCCTCAATGCCCTGGGGCGCACGGCGGAGGCGGACAACCTGCGGGCAAGCGCCCTGATGCTCTATCCGGGTGAGCCTTTGCTCACCGTGTCGGCCGCAAGAAAGGTGGCCGCGACCCTGGAGCGCAAGCCCTCTTCGTGAGGACCGTTTCAATCTGTCTACCATCACGGCCGCCTTTGCGGCCGTGATGGTTTTTGTGCCCGCCTCGTTGAAGGGGGAGAGGGCTTGTTGCCAAAGAGGTTCCCGGCCATCCGTTCACCTCGCCCGCGCACCGCGGCCGTTTTGCTGTACAAGGTTGCAGCAAGGGTTTCATCGGCTCGCAAAAATGGGGTTATCTGCTGGACGGCGCAAGCGCCTTGGTTAAGATAACCGTCTTAACGTCTTGTTTGGCAAGGGAGTATGACATGGAGATAGTACTAGGCCCATTAGAGGCCCGCGTGATCGGCTGCCTGATTGAGAAAGAGATCTGCACGCCGGATCAGTACCCTCTCTCGCTCAATGCACTGGTCAATGCCTGCAACCAGAAGAGCAACCGGGAACCCGTGCTGGAGCTCGCCGAGCTGGATATTCGCGCCGTGATCGACGAGCTGATCCGCCGCCGTCTGGTGGTCAATACCGCCGGTTTCAACGCCAGGGTGCCCCGTTATCAGCATCGTTTCTGCAATACCGAGTTCGGTGAGCTGAAGTTCTCGGCCCAGGAGCTCGGCATTATCTGCGAACTCTTGCTGCGTGGCCCGCAGACCCCGGGTGAGCTGCGCTCGCGCACCAACCGGCTGTGCAGCTTTGACGATGTGACCGAAGTGGATGCCGTGCTGGCCACCCTCATCGAACGGGGGCCCTATGTGGTCAAGCTGCCCCGTGAGCCGGGCAAGCGGGAATCCCGCTACGCGCACCTGTTCAGTGGCGAGGTGGATCTGCAGGCGCTGGCCGACGCGGCGCCCGCTGGCAACCTTGTGTCACCGGCGGCAGACAGACTGGCAGCGCTCGAAGAAGAGGTCGAGCACCTCAAGGGGCAGTTGCAGGGGCTGGAAGCCCGTCTGGCCCGGCTGGAAGGCTGAGCCAACAACCTGTCTCCAGAAGGCGCTGCGGCGCCTTTTTTGATGACCGCGCCCCTCCTGCGGCCCGTTGCCCGGTGGCAGGGGCGAGTGCCCTGTCAGCCCTGTCGCTCGCGTACCCATCAAAGGCGCTAGCTTTTTTGCACTATTTCGCGCTTAAGGGTCGAGCCGCCGCCGCTTTCCCGTTAAAATTCCGCCTTTGCACTTGCCCGTGAGTTCTGATGTCAGCCTTCACCCTCTCTTCAGATTGCCATGCCCTGCTGTGCGAGCTGCAATTGCAGCGCGCCGCCAGCACTCGTTACCTGCAAGACACCCTCTATGCCCCGGGCGCACCCGGGCGTGCGCTGCTCGACACCCTTGATCAGTTGCAGCAGTGGGGGCTTGTCCGTCAACGAACGGAGCAGCAGTGGAGTCTGACGGCAGAGGGAACCCTGACCCTGATCCTGGCGGTGCGTGCGGGGGAGTGCCCCATGCCGCAGTGGTCCCGCATCCCCTCGGTCACGGGCCTGGAGCGGGCACAGGAGGTGGTGCGCGAGCTCTGTCTGGGAGACGCGGGGCAGATCCCGGCCTATTACCAGAGTGCCGAACTCCTGAGCCTCCTGGATCTCCCCGATGCTCCCCGCCTGCTGGCAGGCTCCAGCCCCGCCTGGCAGGCCCTGCTGCTCGAACACTTCGCCCTGCAGGCCCTGCTTGACGCAGAGCCTGACGAGGGCTGGCCGCTGGCTACGCTGGTCACCTCCTGCTCCCCGGCGCTCTCTGGCCAGATCCAGGCTCGCGCCCGAGAATGGGAGTGGCTCTGCGGTTCCTTTGGGGGCGAGGTAACCACTCACTGGCCTGCACTGCAACAACTGGCGCAGCAGGGGGATGAGCAGCCCCTGGCCGAGCGGCTGCTGGGGGCGCTTGGCCAGTGGCAGGGGCAAGAGGCGTCGCCTTGGCCCCGGATGTTCAGCGCCCTGCTCTGGCTCGGCTGGTTGCAACAGGCAGATCCGGTGCAGGGGGGCGAGCAGCGCAAGAAGTGGCAGCGCAGTCTGGGCCATCACTCCCCCCTGCTGGCCGATCTGCTGGGGCAGTGGGCCGGAGATCGCCACGGCCAGGCGGTCGGCCTGTTCGATACCCTGCAACTGCCGCTGGAGGAGCTCCACTGGGGTTACCTCTGGCTCGATCTCTGCGCCCTGGCGCGCCACGGCGAGCAGAGCCCCCAGGTGACCATCTTGCACAAGTGGGACCTCTCCCACGTGCTGGACGCCGAGCCCCGGCATCGACTGATGGCCTTCTGCCAGGATCTGCTGCGACTCCTGCTGGGCCGGGAGGCCGCCCATTGGCCCCTGCGCGCGCTGCGCCCTGCTCAAGGGGAGGAAGAGGATGCCACCGAGGAGGAAGGCAAGGCCCCCGCCTCTGCAAGCTGGCTCAACTGGCTGCAGGGGTTGGGACGCTCGAGCGGGGTGCGCAAGCCTCGGGAGCGGCTGGTCTGGCTGCTCCACGCAGAGGGGCCTGAGCTTGAGTGCAAGATCCAGAAGCAGAGCACCAAGGGGGAGTGGACCGCCGGGCGAAGGGTCGATCCGGCCCTGCTTTCCACCCAGTACGCCAGCCTGCTGGACGAGGCGGACTGGGCACTGGTGCGCACCCTGCCGCGCAACATGGGCAAGCTGCCCCGGGATGCCTGGGTGCCCCTGGCAAACCATCCTCGCCTCTTCAATGCCAAGGGACAGAAGCTGCAACTGGCCGTCAGCGCCCCCCTGCTGCAACTGGTACAGAGCGGGGAGGGCATGAGCGCCAGACTACATCCTGCTCCCGCCGCCCGCGGTGCGCACATCGTCCCCCTGGCTCAGGATTTGTGGCAGCTTATTCTGACACCGCAGGCGCTGCTGGACAGACTACCGGCCCTGGAGGCCATTCCGGCATTGCCGCCGGCCGGGCTCGAGGAGTTGCAACGCACGCTGGATGCCATCCCCGATCTCCCCTGGCACAGCCAGGTGGCGGGCCTCAGGGGCAATGCCGAGCTGGCCCCCTGGCCCGGCGTTCCCTCCGTCCTGCTCGACTGGCAGGAGGGGCAGCTCGTGGTCCAGCTGGTGACCCGGGAGGGGCACCTGCCTCCCTTGCCTCTGGGCAAGGGGGAGGCCATTGTGCGCCAGGGTATCCGGGAGTATCACTACTGGCAGCGGGATCTGGCTGCCGAGAAGGACGAGGCCCAGCGCCTTCGCAACCAGTTGCCCATCGGCCTGCCCGGCAACGAGTGGAAGCTGGACGGCGAGCAGGCACTCACCCTGGTCAACGCCCTGCCAGAGCTGGTTGACGTCGGTGTGGTGGTACATTGGCACCAGGACAGCACCCGCCTCAAGAGCCTCGATGAAGAGGCCCTGAGCCTGCGTATCGAGCGGCGTCAGGACTGGTTCCAGGTGGAGGGGGCGCTCTCGCTGGACGAGCACCAGATCCTCGATCTTCGCCTCATCCTGCGCCAGCTGACCCCGGGCCAGCGCACGGTGCAGCTCGACGAGAAGACCAGCCTGATGCTGAGCGACAAGCTGGTGGAACGCCTCACCGTGCTCGGCGCCATGCTGGACAACGAGCAGCGTATCAACAACAAGCTGGCCTATCCGCTGGCCCGCCTGCTCTCCGTCATCACCACCGAGGGGGATGCCGCCTGGCAGAACCTTCAGCAGGAGTGGCAGCAGGAGGTGAGCTGTCCCCCCGAGCTGCTGACGGCGCTGCGGGACTATCAGAAGGAGGGGGTACGCTGGATGGCGACCCTGGCTCATCACGGCTTCGGTGCCTGTCTGGCCGATGACATGGGCCTTGGCAAGACCTTGCAGGCCCTCATCGTGCTGCGCATGCGCCAGCACCTGGGCCCGGCGTTGGTGGTGGTGCCCAAGTCAGTGGTCACCAACTGGCAGGAGGAGGTGGCCCGCTTTGCCCCCGAGCTCGAGGTGGTGGTGTTCGACCATCCCGCCGAGCGGGAGACCCTGATCCAGGGGGCCAGGGCCGGACAGATCGTCCTGGTCAACTACGGCATGCTCGGCAGTCTCTCCCAGGCGCTCAAGTCCCGCCGCTGGTCGAGCATGGTGCTGGACGAGGCACAGCAGATCAAGAATGCCGGTACCCAGCGCGCCAAGCTGCTGTTCCAGCTCGACGGGGATTTTCGCCTCGCCCTCTCCGGCACTCCCATCGAAAACCATCTGGGGGAGCTGTGGAGCCTGTTCAGCTTCATCAACCCCGGCCTGCTCGGGAGCCTCGGGGAGTTCAAGCGCCGCTTTGGCAAGGCGGTCAAGGATCCCCAGCACATGGCGATGCTGCGGGCGGTGATCAGCCCCTTCATCCTGCGCCGCCTCAAGCAGCAGGTGCTAACGGAGCTGCCGGACAAGACCGAGATCATCCATCACATCAGCCTATCCCCCGAGGAGCGTCAGCTCTACGAGGCGACCCGGCGCGAGGTGGTGCAGCAGGTGCAAAGCGCCGATGGCCGTGCCCTGATGCATGTGCTGAGCGGCCTGACCCGGCTGCGCCGACTCTGCTGCTCCCCCCAGCTGGTGATGCCGGAGTGGTCGCAGACCAGCAGCAAGCTGGACGAGGCGATGGCGCTGCTGGACGAAGCCATCGATGGTGGCCACCGGGTGCTGGTGTTCAGCCAGTTTGTCGATCTGCTGAGCCTGCTGCGCAGCCGTATCGAACAGCGGCAGTGGGACTACTGCTATCTGGATGGGGGCTGCTCGGCCAAGTCCCGTCAGGAGTCCATCCTGCGTTTTCGCCACGAAACGGTGCCACTCTTCCTCATCAGCCTCAAGGCGGGGGGGACGGGCCTCAACCTGACCCAGGCCGACACCGTGCTGCACCTCGATCCCTGGTGGAACCCAGCGGTGGAAGATCAGGCGAGCGATCGGGCACACCGCATGGGCCAGACCCAGCCGGTGACCGTCTATCGCCTGGTGTGCGAGCAGACGGTGGAGGAGAAGATAGTGGCGCTGCACGACGAGAAGCGGGCACTGGCCGACGGCCTCCTGAGCGGCCAGTCCGAGGTGAAGGGGCTGGATGTGGAGAGCCTGCGGGCACTGCTGATGAGCTGACGGCGATGGGCTGTCGCCCGATGTGACAAGGGGAGCATCCGTGATGCTCCCCTTGTCGTTTGTGGCGGTGCCGAGCCTGCGCTACCCCTGATAGAGGTAGAGGTGCAGCCGCTCTATAATGGGGTCACCGCCAATCTTGCGATCCCGGCGTGCCTGGCGCAGCTTGGGCGGGTAGTGGCCCAGATGGGTGACGGCCGGCTGGGTATCGGAGCAGAGCAGCAGGGGCAGGCTCGCCTTGATCTGCTGCTTGCGGGGCTCCCGGTCCTGCCAGAGCAGGTTGATCATGGGGTGGGTCTTGACCGGCCTGCGGATCCGCATGGCGGCATCCGCCGGCAGGCGGCGAATGTCGTATACCTCCTGATCCACCATCTTGCTCCACTCTTCGTTGTCAAAGAGCGCCGGTACATATCGGCGGCTGCGCTCCAGCATCTCCAGTACCTGCTCCCGGCTGAGGCGGCTGATGCTCTGCTTGTCGGCCCAGGTGAAGCCCAGTGAATGGAGATCCCCCTGAAGCCAGGTCAGCTTGCGATAGACCTGCAGGGTGATGACGCCGGGCAGGGCACCGTGCACCAGCTCGAACTTCTCGTCCCGCCCGCCCGCCGCCTGGACCATGGCCTTGAAGGCGAGCTTGTGCGCGTTGATCTCCTCGATGACGGGGGCCAGCTCCCTGGCGCAGGCGGCAGGAAAGCGCAGCCAGCCGGGCAGACGGTGGGTCGCCTTGGTGGAGCAGCCGGGGCGGGCGCTGTGGTCCTGAAAGGCGGCGAGGGTGGCGGCAAGGGCCGCCTCGCCCGAGAGATAGCCCACCTCGATGGCCTCGATGGGCTCATGCTCTTCCCCCTGGGCCACGGCCGGGAGGGGATAGACATGAGCCTCCAGCAGCTCGAGCTGGCCCAGTTGCCGGGCAAGGCGTGCCAGCGACGCCTCCAGCAGGGCCATCTGTTGACGCAGGGCGGCGGTGGGGGTAAAGGTGTCCATCGGCAGATCCTGTGTGTGTGCCGCTCCCCTGTTCAGCATGGTATCGGGACAACGTGGGGAGGCAGCATGATAAACCACTGTATAAATAACCATACCAGTATGATGGCAGGGTGCCAAGTGTCCGGTGCCACCTTGACGATGGGGGTGACATGGGGGCATCCGGTTCAGGTTGCCTATTCGTATCTTTTTGTTAAATAACGATCTTGTTGCGATCTATTTGTTAACAAAACCTGGTGACTGAGAGTTTGCACCCTGCTGACTCGCCGTCGTGCCGTGCATAGCTAGCGTGGGAAAGTGCATAGTTAGAAGTGGGTGGCGCAGGAGAAAATGCTGCCAGGCTGACAGGGGGAAAGTTTCAGCATTATTTCATTTTAAAATCATATAGTTATGGCTCTTTCCTTAGCGATATCAACCATTACTTTTACTAATGTCATGTATCAAAATTCGTCAATTGAGGCACCTCCCCGCCCTGACTAAGCTTTGCGCATCAAATCCGAGCCTTGCGCAGAACTAGAGAGAGGAGCCATATCATGGCCAACATGACTTATACCGAAGCCGGTTACCAGCATTCCAGCGAATCGAATCTGGTTGCTCGCCTCAAGATGACCGTCCTGACCTGGCTGGAACGCAGCCGCAGCCGTCGCCAGCTCTCCGAGCTGCCCGCCTACTTGCTCAAGGACATCGGTCTGAACGAAGCCGACCGCTATCAAGAGACCACCAAGCCGTTCTGGCGTGGTTGATCAGCCGGGCATGGATGCCTTGTTTTTCTGCTGATCCCAGGGGCATGCTGCCCACCCGTCTGCCGAAGGCATGCTGTCTTCATCTGCCGATACCCGTTCACCGCTTTCCCTCTCCCGTGTTTCCCCCCGCTTGATCCTGTTGCATGAGTTGTCACTCATTCTCGCCATTTTTGTATCCTTACTGTTTGAATTTGTTTAAAAACTGATTTTAAGCCCGGTTGCCTTGCGTATAATCCGGCCATGGCATTCCAGACTAAAGGGTGAGACGGATGATTCCCCAGCATGACTTTTTGGCCCTGACGCGCCGCCATGAGTGGCAGCTCGAGCCTTTCGCCTTCAATCTGACCGACGGTACCCGGGTGAGCGTGTGGGATACCGGCGTGATCTGCCTGGAACCCGCTTCCGAGGCGGGGCAACCCGGGCACAAGGACATCGTCCTCTCCTGCGGCATCCACGGCAACGAGACCGCCCCCATCGAGATCTGCAACCAGTTGCTGACCCGGTTGCTCGCAGAGGAGCTCAAGGTTCGTCACCGGGTGCTCTTCCTCTTTGGCAACCCTGCCGCCATGAACCAGGGGGTGAGGGAGGTGGAAGAGAACATGAACCGCCTCTTCTCGGGCGCCCACAGCAAGGGGGAGGGGCTGTGCAACCGGGAGCGCATCCGCGCCATGCGTCTGGAGCAGTATGTGAGCCGCTTCTTTGCCGACTCGGGCAGGCCCCGTTACCACTACGATCTGCATACCGCCATTCGCGGCTCGCGCCACGAGAAGTTTGCCGTCTATCCCTTCCCCCACGAACGCCCCCACTGCAAGGAGCAGGTACGTTTCCTCGGTGCCTGCGGCGTGCGCACCATACTGCTCTCGAGCGGCCCGACCACCACCTTCAGCTATTACAGCTCGCACCAGCACGGCGCCCATGCCTTTACGGTGGAGCTGGGCAAGGTGCGGCCTTTCGGTGAAAACGACATGACTCGCTTCATCGAGGTGCGCCAGACATTGCAGGAGCTGGTGACCCGGGATGAGGTGGCCCTCGAGCCATGGCGAGCCGATGACTTCACCCTTTTTGCCATAGATCGGGTGATCAACAAGCAGTCGGAGCAGTTCCGCTTCCTGTTTGCCAGCGATGTGGACAATTTCACCGAATTTCCCCAGGGTTTTGTGCTGGCAGAAGATGGGGATCGGCAATACAGGGTAGAGAAAGCACGGGAGGCGGTGGTCTTCCCCAACGCCAACGTGGCCATCGGACAGCGCACCATGCTGCTGGTAGTACCCACCCGTTTGTGGGAGTGAATTGACGCCTTTTTCTCATGCTGAACCTGCGCCACGGGCGGTGGCAAGCAGCATGACGGTGATGGGCGTGATCCCGAACTCGATATTATAGGGAGCCTGAACAGGCTCCCTTCTTTGTTTCTGCTCGCCGAAAATTCCGATTACCTTCGAAAATAAAAGAAGTTTCTACTGGTCTTACCTGGATGAATCTCGTTGCCCTTTGGTTAACATGTTGTTTACATTTTAAATGTCACCTCATGGTGGTGACGCTGACAACGGCAAGGAGCCAGTTATGACCCATGTCGACATCCCCTTCCTTCGTTACCTCGATGAGGAGGGGCGCCCGGTCGCGACACTGCCGACTTGGCTGGACAAGGCGATGCTGCACACCTTCTACCGCAACATGGTGATGGTGCGCAGTTACGACAAGAAAGCGATAGCACTGCAGCGAACCGGCAAACTCGGCACCTTTCCCTCCCATCTCGGGGCGGAAGCGGTGGGGATCGGTGTCGGGCTCGCCATGCAGCCAGAGGATGTCTATGTGCCCTACTACCGGGACATGCCCACTCTCTACGTGAGGGGCGTGCCCATGGAGCAGAACCTGCAGTATTGGGGCGGCGATGAACGAGGCAGTGTCTTCTACAAGGCCGATGGCGAGTTGTCGGAAGACTTGCCCATCTGCGTTCCCATCGCCACCCAGATCACCCATGCTGCCGGCATCGCGGCCGCCTTCAAGCTGCGCAACCAGCCCAGAGTCGCCGTGGTGACCATCGGCGATGGCGGCACCTCCAAGGGAGACTTCCTCGAGGGGCTCAACTGTGCCGGTGTCTGGCATCTCCCCATGGTGATGATCATCAACAACAACCAGTGGGCCATCTCGGTGCCGCGCAAGTTGCAGTCGAGCGCGCCCACCCTGGCCCAGAAGGGCATAGGGGCCGGGGTGCGCAGCCTCCAGGTGGACGGCAATGACGTGATGGCGGTCTATGAGGCGACCCGCGCCGCCGTCGAGCGGGCTCGCAGCGGCAAGGGGCCGACGCTCATCGAAGCCGTCAGCTACCGGCTCGGGGATCACACCACCGCCGATGATGCGACTCGCTATCGTGACGGCGCCGAGGTGGAAGCGGCCTGGGCCAGGGAACCGGTCAAGCGGCTGCGCCAGTTCATGTTTGAACGGGACTGGTGGGATGAGCAGCAGGAACAGGCACTGCTGGCAGAGGCGGGCCGGGAAGTGGAACGCGCCGTTGCCGCCTACGAGGCCATCACGCCCCAGGCGCCGGAGACCCTGCTCGATTACCAGTTTGCCGAGCTGCCGAAGGCCTATCTTGCCCAGCGCCAACGCATCATCGCCAAGGGCATGCAGCAGAGCGGGGAGGGACTATGAGCGATATCACGCTGCTCGAAGCGATCAATCTGGCGTTGCACCACGAGATGGCACGCGATCCTGATGTGGTGGTATTGGGGGAGGATGTGGGGGTCAACGGCGGTGTGTTTCGCGCCACCGTGGGGCTTCGCGATAAATTCGGGTTCAAGCGGGTCATCGATACGCCGCTGGCCGAAGGGCTCATCGCCGGGGTGGCGGTGGGCATGGCGACCCAGGGGCTCAAACCCGTGGCCGAGTTCCAGTTCCAGGGCTTCATCTTCCCGGGCATGGAGCAGATCATCTGCCAGGCGGCACGGATGCGAAACCGGACCCGTGGCCGTGTCACCTGTCCCATCGTCTACCGCTCCCCCTATGGTGCCGGCATCCATTCGCCCGAGCACCACAGCGAGAGCGTCGAGGCCCTGTTTGCCCATATCCCCGGGCTGCGGGTCGTTATCCCTTCGAGCCCGAAGCGAGCTTACGGCCTGCTGCTGTCGGCTATTCGGGATCCGGATCCCGTGATGTTCTTCGAGCCGGATCGCATCTATCGCTCCATGAAGTCGGATGTGGTGGATGACGGCATCGGCCTGCCGCTGGATGTCTGCTTTACCCTGCGTCCCGGCCGGGACATCACTGTGGTGGCCTGGGGAGCCTGCATCCAGGAAGTCATGCGGGCGGCGAACCTGCTGGCGGAGCAGGACATCCAGTGCGAGGTGCTGGATCTTGCCACCATCAAACCCCTGGACATGGAGAGCATCCTGACCTCGGTACGCAAGACCGGGAGGTTGCTGGTAGTACACGAAGCCTGTGGCAGTTTCGGGGTGGGTGCCGAAATCGTGTCCCAGGTGACCGAAGAGGCGATGACTGCCCTCAAGGCGCCGCCAAGACGCCTCACCGGCGTGGATGCCGCCGTCCCCTACTATCGCAACGAGGAGTATTACCTCATCACCGAGCAGGAGATCGCGCAGGCGGCTCGGCAACTGATGGAGAACCAGTGGCTATGACGCACGACAGGTACGGATGCGCAAGTGCCTGGGCCACAGGGCTCCATCTTAAATGCGAAAGGGGACTCCCTCCGACGTAGGTGGGAGGGGAATTTCGCCGGGGCGTCAGCCCCGCTGGTTTTGAATGTATTGCTTGATCACCTCCAACGGTGCTCCGCCGCAAGAGCCCGCAAAGTAAGAGCGTGACCAGAGTACGGGTTTGCTGTAAGCACCTCTCAAGTCCAGAAATTCATTACGCAGTCGCCTTGATGTGACCGCCTTTAACGAGTTCACCAGTACCGATAGCTGCACCGTTGGCGCGTACTCTATCAGCATGTGAACATGATCAGCCTCTCCGTCACACTCTTTCAGTTCCGCACCAAAATCTCTGCAAACCTCTGCCGCACACTGACCGAATGAAGCGTGATGCAGATCCCCCAATATCGGCTTTCGATACTTGGTGATAAACACCAAATTTACGTGCAAAGCGTAGGCCGCATGGCGTGATTTATTAATTTTAGTGAATTGCATTCTGTCACTCAATCGGGCTTAATAGATATGGCAATAATGCTGCACACTGAACGCTGAATGCAAATTCTGAAAGCCTACAAATTCCGACTCGAACCGACCGAACAACAAGCGCAACGCCTGCGCCAGTTGGGCGGTTGTGCTCGTTATGTCTGGAATCACGGGCTGGCAGAAACCAAACGCATTCTGGATGCTGGCGAAAAAC
>NZ_JAGKRH010000198.1:0-11079 GCF_017939245.1 Aeromonas sp. PrichA-15
AAACTACCCGATGCACACGAGTGTGCTGGAAGGGGTGAACAACAAGATCAAAGTGATAAAGCGCATGGCATATGGATTTAGGGACTCAGAATACTTTTTTCTGAAAATCAAGGCGGCCTTCCCCGGAAAGCCGCGATGAACCTTAATTTATCCCCTCTATTTATGGTCTGTTTGACACCGCTCTTCTGCGATATATCCGCACGATGCCGGACAATGTGCGGATGAGGCAGACACGGATTGGTGGCAAACAAATAAACCGAATGCTAGATGACGGGTTGTCCGAGTTCAGACTGAACGGCGTGTGTGTATTTTCTCCGGGTGCGGCGACGGGCCTGGACCGCCTCTGCCAGCATGGCAAGCAGGTGTTCACTCTCTTCCCAGCAGAGGCAGGCATCGGTCACTGACAGACCGTATTGCAGCTCACCCAGAGGAGCCGGTTTCTGGTTTCCTCCCAGCAAGAAGCTCTCGACCATGACGGCGGCGATGGCTTGGCTCCCTTCGCTCAGCTGGCGACAGAGCTCTTTGGCGACCTTCAGCTGGTTCGTGTGCAGCTTCTGGCTGTTGCCATGGCTGCAATCCACCATCAGGCGAGGGGGGAGTCCCTGGCGGGTGAGGCGGTCTGCTGCCTCCGCCACATCGCTCTGGTGGTAGTTGGGCAGGGTGCCGCCACGCAGAATGATATGGCCGTCGGGATTGCCTTCGCTCTTGATCACTACCATGCCGCCCTGGCTGCCGGGGGCGGTGAAGAGATGGGAGGCGGTACTGGCCTGGATGGCATCGATGGCGACCCGGATATTGCCGTCCGTACCGTTCTTGAATCCCACGGGGCAGGGCAGTGCGGAGGCCAATTGCCGGTGGACCTGAGACTCCGTGGTGCGTGCCCCGATGGCGCCCCAGCTGACGAGATCGGCGAGATAGAGAAAGCTGGTGGTGTCGAGGAATTCGGTGGCGGTGGCGAGCCCCAGTCCATTGATGTCGAGCAGCACCTGGCGTGCCAGATGCAATCCCCGATTGATGTCGTTGCTGCCGTCCAGGTGCGGATCGAAGACCAGCCCCTTCCAGCCCACCGTGGTGCGCGGCTTTTCAAAATAGGCTCGCATGACTATCTGAAGGCTGTCTTCATAGGCGGTGGCGAGTCGTGGCAGCCGTCCGGCATAGTCCAGGGCCGCGACGGGATCATGGATGGAGCAGGGGCCAATCACGACCAGCAGGCGATCGTCTTCACCTGCCAGGATCCGGCGTGCCTGATGGCGCTGGTTGTCGATGTGCCGGGCCATGTCGGCCGGACAGGGGTGCTGCGCCAGCAGCTCGGCAGGGGTGGGTAGCGCCTCTATGGCGAAGGCGCGCATGACCGAATTCAAAACTGCCATCTGGAGTTACCTTGCTGTGCATGTGTGCGATGGGGAACCCGTATGCGGCATCCTGTTGGGAGCAGACAGATTCACGGCTTATCGCAGTTGTTGAGAATGATTGTCATTATCTTGGTGTTTGTCTCAAATGCAAGTGCAATGAAATCGCCAGGCGAAGATGGGGGGAGAGAGAACGATGGCGGGGGAACCGCAGCAAAAGCAGGCCGCTTCCCCGAGGGAAGAAGCCCGCCAGTGACAAGATAAAGAGGGGATCAGCTGTCCATCACGGCGTGCCTGTCCTGATGGTAGGCGTCTTCATCCTTGCCGCTGCGCCAGTAGGGGACTGCGTAGACCCGCTGGCGCTCGGCATCCAGGGCGCGTCTGACGTGGCGGCGCAGCGGCACGACCAAGCTCTCTTCCCCGCCAAACCAGAAATAGCTCCCCTCGGCGACCATAGGCTGGGCGGTGAAATGCGCCACCAGGGTCGCGGCCTGCTCCGGATTGCCCACGAACCAGCGCAGGTCGACGCCGGCCGGCAGCGACAGATCCTGCACGTCGTCCTGATGGGGGACCAGCAGGGCGATATGGCCGAGGGCATGGGCCGGCATCACCTCCACCATGGCGCTGATGGCGGGCAGGGCGGTGAGATCCCCCGCCATGTAATAGTGCTCGGCCGTTTGCAGCATGGGGTCGGGACCGCCCGGGCCCGAGATGGCGAGCCTGTCACCCGGTTTGGCGTGCAGGGCGAAACGACTGGCGGGGCCGGCCTCGCCGTGCAGGGCGAAGTCGATGTCGAGCTCCAGCGCCTCCCGGCGAAACGCGCGTATGGTGAAGGTGCGAATGACGGGTTTCTGGGCGGGATCGAGCCAGCGAGGCCCCTTGTCGGTGGGGGTGGGCAACACTATCTCGCGCTGACCCGGTCGGGGCAGCATGATCTTGACATGAGCACCGCCACAGCTGGAGGGGTAGTCCACAAGCTCGGGGCTGGTCAGGCAGATTCGGCGCAGGTGTGGGCTCACATCCTGAACATGCTTGACGGTGAGCAGGCGGGGGCGATTGGCCGGGGCGGGTTGAGACATGGGCATACTCCTGGCTGATGATGGCGCCCATTCTTGATGAAATGAAAACTATTATCAATTGGTTTGTGGGCAGAATGGGTCGCGATTGACCTCCTCGGGACGTCCATCGCGATTCCACACTCTCTGCCTGGGTCAGGTTCGATCGCTTCCCCCCAGCGCCCGATAGATGCCTGCCATGTTGTTGAGCTGGGCCTGCTGCTGTGCCAGCAGAGCGAGCTCGGCATCCCACAGGCGGTTCTGCTCATCCAGCCAGGGTTGCACCCCGGTGGCTCCGGCCAGGAAACCGGCGCTTGCGAGCCTTTCGGCCTCCCGGGCATAGGCCCTCTGCTGCTCCAGATAGCGCAGCCGCTGATCCCCTTGCTGACGGGCGGCCAGGCCATCCTCCACTTCCAGCAGCGCGGTATAGAGCTGCTTGCGAAACTCGGTTTCGGCAATCTGGTAGTCGATGTTGGCGCTGGCGATGGAGAGCCGGGTCTTGTTGTACTCGAGGAAAGGGAGCGCCAGCGTGGCGCCCAGGGTGCCGACTGGATTTTGCAGCACCTGGGTCAGGGTATCCGAGGTGGTGCTGGCACCGCCGGTCAGGCTCAGGGTGGGATAAAAGCCGGTGCGGATCTCGTCTCCCCTCGCAAGGGTCTTGCGCAGCCTGAGTTCGGCGGCGCGCACATCGGGCCGCCGGGCCAGCACATCGGCGGGAATGCCGGCCGCCAGGGACGGGATCGGGCCCATGATCAGGGCGTCGGGAGCGTCAGCGAGCGGCCCGCTGCTGCGGCCCAGCAGCAGGCGAAGAGCATTGCCCGCCTGTGCCCGTTGCTGGGTGAGGGTGGCGAGCTCCGCCTGCTTGCCCGCCTTCTGCTGGCTGGCCTGTACCAGATCGAGTCGGGTCACGGCGCCCGCCTCGTATTTGGCGTGGGTCAGGCGTTCAATGCGCTCCAGATTGGCCAGTTGCTGGGTGCTAAGGGTCATGGCCGAGCCGAGGTAGGCCAGTTGCCAGTATTGCTCCAGGGTCTTGCCGATGAGCAGCAACCGGGTGGCGGCCAGATCCTGTTCGCTGGCTTGTGCCTCCCAGCTCGCCTGATCCCTTGCCGCGGCCAGTCTGCCCCAGAGATCCACTTCGTAGCTGAGGTTGAGGGAGGGGCCCAGGTTGCTGCTGGCGCTGCCATCTTTCATGTTCTTGGTGCCGCTGGCCCCGAGATTGGCGCTGACCGAGGGGGTGAGGTTGGTGTCAGCCAGATCGGCGCCGAGCAGGGCATTCTTGAGCTTGAGCCCGGCCACCCGCATGTCCGGGTTGGCGGCCAGCACCGCCTCGACCAGGCGATCGAGCGCAGGATCCTGGAATCCCTGCCACCAGGGGCCTGCCTGCTGCACGGTGAGACCCCGGCTCTCCTGCTGCCATGCTGGCGCCACGTCGAGATCGGGTCTGTGATAGGTGCTCTGCTGGCTGCAGGCACCGAGGCTGGCGGTGAGCATCAGGCTTAGCCCGAGCCTTGATAGGTTGTGCATCGTCATTCCCTCGCCAGTGCCTCCACCGGATCGAGCCTGGCCGCATTGCGGGCGGGCAGGTAACCAAACAGGATCCCGATGAGGGAGGAGCACCCGAAGGCCATCAGGATGGAGAAAAGCGAGAAGCGCATCTGGAAGCTTTCCACGAGCAGGGAGAAGAGAGCGCCGATGAGCAGGGCGAGGCCGATACCGAGCAGCCCCCCCAGCAGGCTGACCATCACCGCCTCGATGAGGAACTGTTGCAATATGTCGGATTGGCGGGCGCCGACGGCGATGCGGATCCCTATCTCCCGGGTGCGCTCCACCACCGAGACCAGCATGATGTTCATCACTCCGACGCCGCCGACGATGAGGGAGATCACCGCGATGGCGGAGACCAGCAGTGTCAGGGTGGCGGTGGTCTTCTCCACCGATTTGACGATGCTGTCGCTGCTGAAGGTGAAGAAGTCCTTCACGCCGTGGCGCTGGGTCAGCAGGGCGACTGCCGCCTGCTCGGCCAGGGCGGGCTGGACGCCGTCTTTGACCCGGATGGTGATCTGGGTGAAGTGCTGCTGGGAGAGGAGACGGCTCATGACGGCGCTGTAGGGGAGCCAGACATTGACCGACTGGCTGCTGCGGCCAAAGCCGGTCTCCTGGGTGACCACCCCCACGATGCGCACCGGCAGGGTGCCGACCAGCACCACCTGGCCGACCGGGTCCACCTTGCCAAGCAGGCTCTCTATGGTCTTGCCATCCACCACGGCGACTGCCGTCCGGTTTCGAATGTCCCGCTCATCGAGCAGGCGCCCCTGGGTGAGCGTCATCCCCTTGACCCGGAAAAAGTCGTTGCCGACCCCGATCACGCTGCCGCTGCTGGTCTTGTTGCGATAGCGAAGCTGGCCCGACGTCGCTATCTGGGGGCTGGCCCCCTCCAGATAGGGCTGGCCGAGCAGCGCGTCGAGATCCCGCTCGTTCAGGGTCTGGATGCTGGCGGCCTTCTCGTCTCCCCAGTCCTTGCCGGGGAAGATGTCGATGGTGTTGGTGCCCATGGCGTTGATGTTGTCGATCACCTTGGCGCGCGCCCCCTGACCCAGCGCCACCACGCTGACCACGGCGGCGATGCCGATGATGATGCCGAGCATGGTGAGGAAGGTGCGCATGCGATGGGCCAGCATGGCGTGCAGGGCCATGCGCCCCGCCTCCCGGTAGCGATCCCAGCTCCGGCTTGCGGTGCGGACGGCGGCTCCTGTGCCCTGTGCATCTTGCCCGACAGAGGGAGGGGCCAGCTGGCTGCCGTCACCTGGCAGCGGGTGGGCTGGCGCCCCGGATGGGGAGGCTGCGTTGTCATCGGTCGCCCGATGGCTGCTGTCCTCCACTACCCGCCCGTCACGCAGGGTGATGATGCGATCCGCATGGCTTGCCACCGCCATGTCGTGGGTCACCAGAATGATGGTGTGGCCCTGGGCGTGCAGCTCCTTGAGGATGGTCATCACCTCCTTGCCGCTTTGGCTGTCGAGAGCGCCGGTGGGTTCGTCCGCCAGGATCACCTCGCCGCCGTTGGCGAGCGCCCGGGCAATACTGACCCGCTGCTGCTGACCGCCGGAGAGCTGGCCGGGTCTGTGGTGGCTGCGATCCTGCAGTCCCAGGCGGGTCAGCAAGGTGCGGGCACGGGCCTGGCGATCAAGGCGGGCAGTGCCAGCATAGATGGCGGGGATCTCCACGTTGGCGGCCGCATCCAGATGGGGCAGCAGGTGATAGCGCTGGAAGATGAAGCCGAAGTGGTGGCAGCGCAGCCGTGCCAGGGAGAGGGCATCCAGGGTCGCGGTATCCTGGCCGCGAAACAGATACTGGCCGCCGCTCGGGCGATCGAGGCAGCCCAGCAGGTTCATCAGGGTCGATTTGCCGGAGCCGGAGGCGCCGACGATGGCCACCATCTCCCCGGCATCGATGGCGAGATCCAGCGGGTGCAGCACGGTCACTTCGTGCTCTCCGCTCTGGTAGCGCCGCTCGATGCCCTTGAGACGGATCAGGGGCTCGCTCACGGCACCATCTCCCCTTCATCGTGCAGGGCCGGCTTGCCCTGCTCCAGGATCACCTTCTCCTGCTCGGTCAGGCCGCTCACCACCTCAATCTTGATGTCATCCTTCATGCCGGTCTTGATGCGGCGGATCTCTCTCTGGTCCCCCGCCTTGAGCAGGCTGACCTCGTACTCGTTGTCGCCGATCTTCTTGCCGAGGGCGGTCTGGGGAATGGCCAGTACCTGCTTGCGCTCGCCGAGTACGATGGTGACCTGGGTCGTCATGGCGACCCTCAACTGATGGCCGGGGTTGGGCACATCGAACAGGGCATAGTAGTAGATGGCCGCATTGCTGGTGGCCGTGGTGCTGGTCGTCTGCTCATTGATGTTGGTGGGGGCCAGCTCGACCGTGCGCAGGGTTCCGTGGTAGCGAGTATCCGGATCCCCTATCAGGGTGAAATAGACCGGCATGCCCGCCTTGACACGGGTGACGTCCGCTTCGGAGATCTGGGCCTTGACCGTCATGGTGTCGAGATTGGCGAGCTTGAGCAGGGTCGGTACCGTCTGGCTGGCGGCCAGGGTCTGCCCCTGCCGGGTGACGATGGAGACGACGGTACCATCCATGGGGGCCTGAATGCGGTTGTAGCCGAGCTCCGTCTTGGCGCGCTCCACCTTGATGATGGCGTTGTCGATGTCGGCCTGGGCGCTTTGCAGCTCGGCCCGGGTGACGGCAAGCTGGGCTTCGGCGCTCTCCAGATCCGCACGAGAGCTCGCTTCCTGCCGAAACATCTGCTGCTGGCGGCGCCAGGCAAGCTCGTTCTGTTTGAGCTGTGCCTGCTTGATCTTGAGCTGGGCGCGGCGGCTGGCCAGCTCAGCTTCGGCGGTCTTGAGGTTGTTCTGGGCGATCAGGGGATCGATCTCCGCCAGCAGCTCTCCTTGTTTGACCTGTTGACCCGCTTCCACCGCGAGATAGGTGATCTGACCCGAGACCTGGGCACCCACATCCACCTGCTCGATGGCCTGCAGTACGCCACTGGCGAGCACCGTCTGCTCCACATCCTGGTGGGTTACCGTTGCGGTCAGTACCGGGTCCGGTGTGTTGCCTGGCCAGGCCAGCCAGGTGACGAGAGGGATCAGCACAAGGGCGAGCAGGGCGAGCTTGCCGGGTTTTCGAAGAGCTTTCATTTATCACCTGAACGAAACGAGCGAAGGCGTGCAAGGGCCATATCGTGCAGCAAATGGCCCTCAAAAAGAAGCGAGCAATGTGTAAGAAATCGTGTGGTTCTGGCGTTGACGCAGTGGAGGTGGTCAAGCTGGGAGAGGATGACGGCGGGGCGTCAGAAACAAGAAGACCCGCTCAGGGAGCGGGTCTTGTGGCGTCAACCGACGGCTTTGAGCAAGGCGGCGTGAGGCTCGTGGCAGATCTGGATATCGAGGGGCAGTTTGTAGAGGAGCAGGCGGGCCAGCGAGCCCTCCATCCAGTGATGACGGCTGCCGACCAGCAAGAGGTCGGCGGGGTGGGCGGCCAGCCAGCGCTGGAGATCCGGCACCACGTCATCCACCACCAGACACTGGTAATCCACCGGATGAGACAGCTGGGTGATGAGTTCACTGATGATCGCCTTGGCATCCAGGGTGCCCTGGGCGCTGCGCTCCTCTTGTGACAGGGACAGACTATTGCGACGGGTCTTGCTGCTGTGGGTCAGGTGCAACAAAGTCAGGTTGGCGCCCAGCCCTTGTGCCAGACGGCTCGCCTTGGCCAGTGTCTCCTGCTCGTAATCCTTGCCTTCCAGCAACAGCACAATATTGGTCGGGCTCATAAGCAGTTCTCCTTGGCAGGTGCGGGTCAGACGGCGGAAGCGCGCTCCCATTCTCCCTTCCCGCGAAATGTCAGCTCAAACGAACCCGGTGTGTTTGCATCAAGCGTCATCTTCTGTCGATGGCAACTGAAGGTACCGAGTCCGTTTACATCATCATAACAGACTGAGTTGAATGGAAAATGAAGGAGTGGGTCCGTTCGATATATGAATGAGTGCAACGAAGATGAGTGGCGTTCTGACCATGGCGATGGAAGCCCGACTGGGTGATGACCAGGCTGACAGGCTCAGACTGAGCATCAAGACACGTGCCGCGGATTAGCCAGGGCAGCCCCTCGTTCTTTCTTGCGGCTCACGGCATCAGTCAACCAGGCCGGCGCCGTCGGCAAGAGGCTTCAACTGGCCACCGCGATGATGACTCGGTCAATCTGAAAGGGCCGACATGGACGGGAGGATGTCCCGCCCGCCCCGTGGTCAGCTTGCGAGCAACTCCCGGGCATTGGCCAGGGTGTTGTCGGTGATCTGATCGCCCCCCAACAGGCGGGCCAGTTCGTTGAGCCGGGCGCCCGGGGTGAGCGCCTGCATCTGGGTTTCCGTTGTCTTGCCGTCGGTGTGTTTGCTCACCACCATGTGCTGGTGACCCTTGCCTGCCACCTGGGGCAGGTGGGTGACCACCATCACCTGGGTGGATTCGCCGAGCTGGCGCAACAGGCGGCCCACCACGGCGGCGGTCGGGCCGCTGATCCCCACATCCACTTCGTCGAAGATAAGGGTCGGGGTGGAGATCTTGCGGGCGCTGATCACCACGATGGCGAGGCTGATACGCGACAGCTCGCCGCCAGAAGCCACCTTGCCAAGGGGTTGGATGGGCTGACCCGGGTTGGTGGTGACCATGAACTCCACCCGATCGATGCCAAGGGGCGAGAGGCTGCTCTGGGCATCGGGTCGAACCTCGATGGCGAAGCGGCCATCTGGCATCGCCAGTTCGTGCATGCTGGCGCTTACCTTCGCGCCAAGCTCCTCGGCATAGCGCTGGCGACTCTGGCTCAGGGCCTCGGCGGCCTGCACGAAGGACTGGCGGGCCGAGGCCAGCTCGTCCTCCATCCCCTCGAGGCGTTCTTCGTCGGAGTTGAGGCGGGCCAGATCGGCGGCCAGCTCCTGATGGTAGTGGGCCAGCTCCGCCGGTTTGACATGGTGCTTGCGTGCCAGGTTGATGGCCTTGGAGAGGCGGCTCTCCAGCTCGTTGAAGCGCTCTGGATCCAGTTCCAGCCGGTCGAGATAGCTGCGCAGCTCGCTGTGGCTCTCCTGTACGCCGATCAGCGCTTCGTTGAGCATGCCGAGCACGTTGCCAAGCCGGCTGTCCATGCCGACCAGGGTCTCGGCCCTGTCCACGGCCGTCTGCAGCAGACCGGCGATGGTGGTCTCTTCATTGTCATAGAGCAGATCGAGGCAATACCCGCACTCCTGCATCAGCTCGGTGCCATTGGCGAGCCGCTGATGCTCCTCTTCAATCTCTTCAAACTCCCCCGGCTGAAGGGCAAATTCGTCCAGCTCCTGCACCTGGTATTCGATGAGTTGACGTCGGGCTTCCCGCTGCTGCTGCTCGGCCTTGAGCCGGTTGAGCTCGTTTTGCAACTGGCGCCACTGCTGGTAGTGGCGGCGCACATCGTCGAGGAGCAGATGATGACCGGCATAGCCGTCCAGCAGGGCGAGCTGGTAATCGGGTTTGAGCAGCATCTGGTGAGCGTGCTGACCGTGGACGTTGACCAGCAGTTGACCCAGGTTCCTGAGCTGGGCGAGGGGGACGGGAACCCCGTTGATATAGCTGCGAGAGCGCCCCTCGGCGGACAATACCCGCCGGACGATGCACTCACCGTCATTTTCAAGCTCGTTGGTGGCGAGCCAGGCCCGGGCGGCAGGATTACCCTCCAGCAGGAAGCGGGCACTCACCTCGGTCTTGTCGCTGCCCGGGCGCACCATGCTGGCTTCGGCGCGCTCCCCCAGGCACAGCCCCAGAGCATCGATGGCGATGGATTTACCCGCCCCGGTCTCCCCGGTGATGCAGGTCATCCCCGGTTGCAGATCGAGTTCGAGAAACTTGACGATGGCGAAGTTGTTGACGGTCAGCTGGGTCAGCATGGTCTCATCCTGTATGGGTCAACATTACTGTGTATGCATCCAGTATATACTGGTCTTATATACAGTAAAGTGGGCAGGGAGGATTTTTGCGAAACAGGGGGAGGGCAAGGATGTCAAGGCCGCGGCATGGGTGTGACGCCGATCAGATGGCCTGCAAAATCAACCTGCGTACCTGGCATGGGCTGAGGCGATGCGAGAAGCCACCTCGAGGGGCTCTCTTGTGGTGAGTGGCTGGCTGAGACACACTCGAAACAGTCCTGGTTGAGCCTGGGCTGTGTACAGACCTCTTCGCAAGGATGCGTCACGATGATCCATACCCCGACCCTGCTGCTGATCTCCCTGGCAATCAACCTGATGTCGGGGCTGATCATGCTGTTCATCCACTCCCTGAAGCCGGGTCGAGGCAACTTTCTGTACTGGTCCCTCTCCGCTTTTCTCTTCTCCCTCTCCATCCTGCTGCTCAGTCTGGGGGTATTGGGAGGGTATCCGGCGCTGGGCATCCGGGTCGGCGGCCTGGTCTCGCTCATGAGCATCCTGCTGTTGCTCGCCGGTTTTTGTGCGCTTTACGAGCGCGCATGGCATCCCCGTGCCGTGAGGGGAGGCGTGGCGGTGTTGCTGCTGCTCTATCTGGGATTGTCCAGCCTCGCCCCCGTGCGCATTGTGCTGGCTCTGATGGAGTCGATGTTGTACCTGTGGTGCGCCTGCCTCATCGTCTCTCTCGGCCGGCAACAGAAGCGGGTGCTCCATGTGGTGGCGCTCATTTACCTGCTGCATTTCACCATCCTGCTGAGTCAGGGGGGGCTGCTCTTGCTGGGAGCCGAAGGGCGGATGGGAGACGGAGGTTGGCTCGATCTCATTTTCTTCATGCACATGGTGCTGACCATCGGCTCGGTGTTGCTGCTGCCTCTGGTGGCCTATGTGGAGACGGAGGAGGCATTGCTGGCGCTCTCGGAGCGGGATCCCCTCACCGGGGTGCTCAATCGGCGCGGTCTCTTCAGGCAGGGAGAGGGGGCTACGCCTGGCCAGACGCGCTGCGTGGTGGTCCTGGACATCGATCCGACATTCCGCACCTGATTTAGGAATAAATTTGCCGATAGCGCTCACCCAATACCTCCAAAATGATCTGCTGGTCTCCTGTTAGCTCCGTTACTTGTGGCGGAGCTTCTCCCAGTCGATATTCATGGATGCCACCAAAGCGC